>NZ_JANKOG010000029.1:0-63826 GCF_024656005.1 Burkholderia sp. SCN-KJ | reverse complement strand
TGCGTCGCCGGCACCGGCCGAGCAGGCGGCCGCGGCGGCCAATGCGCCGGCCGCCGCGCCGGCGGCGCCCGCTCCGACGCTGCAGATGCCGGCGGGCGATATCCCGAACGAAAACCCGCTTCGCCCGATCGGGAAGTGAGCCGTGAACGCCCGCCACGCAGCGCCTCGCATGGGCCGAGTCGGCCGCGTTGGCCGGCGCGGCTTCACGTTGATCGAGATGGTCATCACGCTCGCGCTCGTGGCGATCCTCGCGCTCGCGATCATGCCGTTCTCCGAACTGATCGTGCAGCGTCAGAAGGAGCAGGAGCTGAGTGCAGCGTTGCGCGAGATTCGCACGGCGCTCGATGCGTACAAGGATGCGAGCGATGCGGGGCAGATCGAAAAGGAGGCGGAAGCGTCCGGCTATCCGCCGTCGCTGGCCGTGCTCGTGACGGGCGTGAAGAACGTCCGCGACCCGAAGGGCGGCATGTTGACGTTCCTGCGCCGCGTGCCGCGCGATCCGTTCTTCGCCGGCGATCCCGATACGCCGGCCGAGGACACCTGGGATGTGCGCGCGTACGGCACGCCGCCGGACCCGTCGGCCGACGCAGCTCCTGCCGGCATGGAGCCCGGCAAGGACGTGTTCGACGTGACCTCGAAATCCGCTCGTGTCGGCATCAACGGCATTCCGTACAAACAATGGTGACGGTTCATCATGAAACCCGTTCGCATGCGCAGGATCCGCGGCTTTACGCTGATCGAAATCGTGGTCGTGATGGCCATCATCGGGCTGCTTCTGACCTTGGCCGTGCCGCGCTACATGCACAGCATCGAGCGCGGGAAGGAACAGGTGCGGCGGCAGAACCTCGCGGTGATGCGCAATGCGATCGACCAGTATTACGGTGACAACGGGCAATACCCCGACACGCTCGACGAACTGGTCGCGAAGCACTACTTGCGCGCGGTTCCGGTCGATCCGGTGAACGGCGACGACAAATGGGCGACGATCGCATCGCCGGACGAGACCAAGCCGGGCGTCTACGATGTGGGGCCCGCGAGCGGTGTGCAAGGCGCGCCGCCGGGCGTGGCGGGAACGGCGGCAACGGCGGGCGTGGCCGGGGCGGTGAAATGAGCCGGTCCGGCCGGGCCGCGCGCGCGCGCGCGATGCATGCCCGCCTGCGCGGCGGGCGGCAGCGCGGGCTCGTGCTGCTCGCGCTGCTGATCGCGCTGATGCTGATGTCGATCGCGCTGGCCGGCGCGCTGGATGTCTGGTCGCTGCAGCGGCGCCGCGAACAGGAGCGGCAACTGCTGTTCGTCGGCGATCAGTACCGCAGGGCCATCGTCGCGTACTACCGTGTCGGGCGCGTATATCCGCAAACGGTCGACGACCTGCTGGACGATACGCGCTTTGCCACGCCCATGCATCATCTGCGCCGCGCGTATCCGGATCCGGTCAGCGGCAAGAACGACTGGTCGTTCCTGTGGCGGGCCGACCGGTTCTACGGCGTATCCAGCAGCTCGGACGGCGCGCCGATCAAGCGCGCGGGATTTCCGGATCGATACAGGGATTTCGAGGGCCTCGAAACCTATCGGCAATGGAAGTTTCTTTACCTCGCACCGGGTATGGCCGCATCGGCTGACGAAGCGTCGCCGGCGGCGCCGGCGCGGCCGGCCAGTGTGCCGAGCCTGTCCGGTTTTCCGGGCGGCTCGCTGCCCGGACAGGTGCCGACGGGCCTGCGTTGACGCGGAGTCGGCACCACGCGATAGAGGTCGTGCGCAAAAAAGCGCGACGCCCGCAACGGGCGTCGCGCGTAAAACGGCGTGGAGCGCCGACGAATGAAACGTGATGAAGAAAGAGGCGCCCGGCCAGGGGCGCCCGGCTAGGGGCGCCCGGCCAGGAAGCTCAGGCCTTCGCGAGCTTGATGCTGGTCGGCTCGGCCGTCAGGTAGCCGACGCTCGCGCCGAAGCGGTCCTTGTAGTTCGCGCGCACGAGCGGGTCGAGCGTCGCCTTGACCTTGTCGTGCAGCGGCGTCTCCCAGTCGCCCACGTGCTGGAAGTTGCTCATCACGTAGGTCCAGCCGTTGATCTCGTCGACCGCGTGCAGGCCCGTCGATTCGGCGCCGGCCGGGCACGACAGCACGCGCGCGAGCGATTTCGTGTCGACGTTGTACGCCCACAGGAAGTTGTTCACGTGCATGCCCGAGTCTTCGCCGATGAACAGCGTGCGCAGCTTCTCGGAGAACTTCAGGTTGTCGGGGTTCGCGATCTTGTCCGGGTTCGCGAGGTTGCCGAGCGCATCGGCCGCGGCGAGGTCCTCGCCGACGAGCGCGACCGGCGCGCCCATGTCGACCGGCACCCACTCGCTGTCGATCGCGCTGCCCGACGTGTCGCGCTGGCCGGCCTTCAGGTTCAGCGCATAGACGGCGCCCGCGGAGATCTTCTTGTCGACCGCGACGTCGCGCGACACCGCATTGCCGCTGACCATCGACGTCTCGATCCGCGACATCGCCGTGTAGACGATCTTGTCCTTCGCGTTGACCGTCGTGCCTTCGAGCTTCGTGAACGCCATGCTGCCGCCGATCAGCGCCGCGTAGCGGTGCGTCTCGAGGAACGCGGCCGCCTTTTCCATCCCGGGCTTCACGCGCATCCAGTTGAACTTGCCGCCGAAGTGGATCTTCGTGTAGCTCGCGTCGTTCGGGTCGGTCGTCGTCAGGTCCATGATGTCCGACGCCTTCAGCGTGTTCGCGAGCGTCTCGATCTCGCTGCTCGTCGCGTGGCCGATCCTGATCCACGTGAGCGTCGCGCTGCCCGCGCCGGCGGACGACGTCTGCGTCCACTTCGCGACGTACAGCGTGCCGGCCGACAGGTCGGCCGCCTTGTCGGCGACGAACATGAACAGGCCGCCGTTGGTGGCGTCGTCACCCATCATCACGGTGCGCTGGTCCGGCATCACCTGGATCAGCTCGTGCGAGATGCGGCCGAGGCAGTAGTGCTTCTTCACCGTGCCGGTGCCGTCCGGGTTCACCGTGATCTCGGGCAGGTGGCCGTAGTGGTAGGGGTTCGCCTTCGTCTCGTCGCCGAACGTGTTGCGGCTGAATGCCTTGAACTGCGCGTCGGTCGCGGCCTTCGTCGCATCCGGCTCGTATTCCTCGCTCGACAGGTGCGTGCCCCACGGCGACAGGCTCGCGCCGCACGTGATCCACAGGCCGTGCGCCTTCGACGTGTCGACGTTGTGATACTTGACGACCTTCAGCGCGCCGTTGGACGGATCCTGGTCGAGCGTGATCACCGCGATCGGCGACGGCAGCTGGCCGTACTGCGACGCGCTTGCCTGGTCGCGCGTCGTGTATTCGAACTGCACGACCGCGAACACCGTGTTGCCCTTCACGCCGGCGACGCTGGCGTTCTTCAGCGTCAGCAGCGAGCTGCCGTCCGGGCAGTCCGAGTAGAACTGGCGCTCCTTGCCCGCCACCGAGCGGTCGATGATCGGCTGGTTGTTGATGTCGTAATAGCCGCCCGCGAGCGTCGTGCCGCCCCGGCCGTCCGGCACCATGTCGCCCGTCACGAAGAACGGCCGGTACGCGAGCTTGAAGTTGCGCGACGAGCCGTCCGAGAACGACACCGACAGCGTCGAGCCGACCGTCGTCGTGGCCATCGCGGCCGCGTTGTCGAGCGTGGGCGCGGCCATCGCCGAGAACGCTGCCGACGTGTACGCGGCGGCCGGCGTCGCCGCCACCGGATTGTCGTCGCCGCCGCAGCCGGTCAGCAGGGCCGGCAGCGCGAGGCCGGAGAGGGGCAGCATGGGCGCGCCGGCGAGGATCTTCAGGGCCTGACGACGGGAAGCATTGGGCAACGCGGGCATGTGGAGTCCAGTTTCAGATATTGGAAGAATGGCCTTACGCGGAGCAGGCGATCAGCAAGCAAGGCGAAGGCAAGTTGAAAACTGGACCGAAGTGTAGGGACGCTAGATGAAAGTTTTTTGAATTGAAAACGTAATGATGTATCGAGCGTCCGTCAGGCGGGCTGCCGGACGCCGGTCGCAAGCGTTTGCGCTCAGTCGCGCTCGGGCGTCGCCGAGATGCGGTGGATCGACAGGTCGGCGCCGTCGAATTCGGCTTCGCGATCGAGGCGCAGCCCGACGGTCGCCTTCAGCGCGCCGTACACGAGCGTGCCGCCCGCAGTGGCGATCGCGATGCCGCCGAGCGTGCCGATCAGCTGCGACACGAACGACACGCCGCCGAGGCCGCCGAACGCGGGTTGCCCGAACACGCCGGCCGCGATGCCGCCGAGCGCGCCGCACATCCCGTGCAGCGGCCACACGCCGAGCACGTCGTCGATGCGCCACTTGTTCTGCACGCAGGTGAACATCGCGACGAACAGTGCGCCGGCCGCGGCGCCCGTGACGAGTGCGCCGATCGGGTGCATCACGTCGGAGCCGGCGCAGACGGCGACGAGGCCCGCGAGCGGGCCGTTGTACGTGAAGCCCGGATCGTTGCGGCCGGCCATCCACGCGGCGAGCGTGCCGCCGACCATCGCCATCAGCGAGTTCACGGCGACGAGGCCGCTGATCTTGTCGAGCGTCTGCGCGCTCATCACGTTGAAGCCGAACCAGCCGACCGCGAGCACCCACGCGCCGAGCGCGAGGAACGGGATGTTCGACGGCGGATGCGCGGCGATCCGGCCGTCCTTCGCATAGCGGCCGTGGCGGGCGCCAAGCAGCAGCACGGCCGGCAGCGCGACCCAGCCGCCGAACGCGTGCACGACGACCGAGCCCGCGAAATCGTGGAACGGCGCGCCGAATGCGTGCGTGAGCCAGGCTTGCACGCCGAAGCGCTCGTTCCATGCGATCCCTTCGAAGAACGGATAGATGAAGCCGACGATGATCAGCGTCGCGACGAGCTGCGGATTGAATTTCGCGCGCTCCGCGATGCCGCCGGACACGATCGCGGGGATGGCCGCCGCGAACGTCAGCAGGAAGAAGAAGCGCACGAGCGCGTAGCCGTTGTGCTGCGACAGCGTGCCGATGTCGTCGAAGAACTCGACGCCGTACGCGATCGTATAGCCGATGAGGAAGTACGCGAGCGTCGACACCGAGAAGTCGACCAGGATCTTCACGAGCGCGTTGACCTGGTTCTTCTTGCGGACCGTGCCGAGCTCGAGAAATGCGAAGCCCGCGTGCATCGCGAGCACCATGACGGCGCCGATCAACAGGAACAGTGTATCGACGCCGGATTTCAGACCATCCATGCCGTGGCTTCCTTGCGCAAAAAACGGGCGAGGAATGCAAGTATCGAGCCAACTTGGTGAACGGTTGCGTGCAATTGGTGCGGAGGGCCGTTGGGTGCGGCATTCCGGTGATGCCTGCACGATGACGGGGCAGGCCGCGCGCGGCACGGATGTCCTGACGAATGCACGTGCGTGGTGCGATGCGTGCGCAACTGGTGCGTGCGATGCGCGCCGCGGTGCGGCGTGGTGCGCCGCGATGCACCGCTCTGGCGCGTCAGCGGCGCGTGAACAGCGCGCGCGGGCGCCGCAGCCGCCACGCGCTGGCGCACCAGTAGGCGGCGACGGTCGAGAGCCCGAGTGCCGCGAACGACAGCGCGGCGAGGCCCGCGCGCGACGGGTCGTCGCCGTCGGCGGCGAGGATGCCTTGCCGGACGATCAGCGCGGCCGTCCAGAAGCCGATCACCGCCTGCGCGAGCAGCCGGGCGCACGCGACGCGGCGCGCTCGCCCGGCGTCACGCAGGCGTATCGCGGAAGGGGCGCGAAGACACAGGAACAGGGTGGCGGCAAGCACGGCGGCCAGCGTGATGAACCAGTCGATGAGGAAAGCCATGAAGGAAGCGGAAAGCGGATGGAGCGGATTGGAGCCTGCTCACTTTAGTGTCGGCGCGCGTGCGATTGAATCAGACAATTCCGAAATTGAAAGGCATTCTTAATCGGGAGTCGGCGTTGGCCCTGTTGCGGAGGCGGTATCATCGACACCGGTCCAACCCTGCAGGCCGTGCGGCGCACGGCCGGAGATTGCTGATGAAGATGAAGACTTCGCGGGCGCGTCGCATGCCCGGGTCCGTGCTGGCGGCCGCGGCCGTCGGCGCGGCGTTGTTGCTCGCAGGCTGCGAGAAGTCCGGCACGCCGGCCACGCAACCCGATACGGCCGCGAGCGCGGCCGCCGACGCCGCGAACAACGCGGCCAAGGCGCTCGACCAGGTGGCGAGCACCGTCAACCAGCAGATCAATGCCGCGAAGGCCGGCATTGCGAGCGCGGCATCGGCCGTGCCGCCGCTGTCCGCGAGCGGCCTCGCGTCCGCCGCGCAGGCGCAGATCGATGCGGCCGCTTCCGCGGTCGTCGCGCATGCGGCATCGGAAGCCGGCGCGAAGATCGCGGAGGCCGGCAAGAAGCTCCAGCAGTGGAGCCAGCAGAACGCGTCGGGTGCGAAGCCGGCCAGCGGCGAGTAGCGGGCCTTGCGCAATCCGATAAATGTAATTATAGTGATTACACATTGTCGCCGGCTGCGGTTCGGGCCGGCGTCGCCGAGTGAGTGAGGAATGAATACCAGCAGCCGGTTCGCGTTTGCCGTTCACGTGCTCGCCTTGCTGTCGATGCAGGAAGGCGCGCCGCTGTCGTCCGACATCATCGCGGGCAGCGTGAACACGAATCCGGCGCTGATTCGCCGTCTGTTGTCGATGCTGGCGGCCGCCGGGCTGACCACGTCGCAGCTCGGCGCGGGCGGCGGGGCGCTGCTGGCGCGCGAGCCGGGCGAGATCACGCTGCTCGACGTGTATCGCGCGGTCGACGATGCGCAGCTGTTCGCGCTGCACCGCGAGGCGCCGAATCCTGCGTGTCTCGTCGGGCGGCACATCCAGGGCGTGCTGATCGACTATATCGGCGACGCGCAGCGCGCGATGGAAGCATCGCTTGCCACGCGCACGCTCGCGGACGTCACGGCCGACGTGTTCGCATCGGAGCAGCGCGGCCGGCCGGCGGGGAACGCGAGCGGCTGAGCGCAGGCAGCGGCTGAGGCAGGGCAGGAGGCCGGATGGCGCGCATTGCGTGGCGCCCGGCACGACGGAGTGCGGCTCCGTTTTTTTTCGGTCTTATATGTAATTGCTGTAGTTACTTATTTATTTCTGGAGAATCGACATGACGCAACGTTCCTTGAACATCGCACTGTTTGGCGCCACCGGGATGATCGGCTCGCGCATTGCCGCGGAAGCCGCGCGACGCGGCCATCGCGTGACCGCGCTGTCGCGCCATCCTGGGGCGGCGGCCGACGGCATCACCGCGAAGGCGGCCGACCTGTTCGATGCGGCCAGCATCGCGGCCGCGCTGCCGGGCCACGACGTCGTCGCCAGCGCGTACAGCCCGAAACAGGACGATCCCGCGAAGGTCGTCGCCGCGGCGAAGGCGCTGGTGGAAAGCACGCGCCAGGCGGGGCTGAAGCGGCTCGTGGTGGTGGGTGGCGCCGGGTCGCTCGAGGTGGCGCCGGGCAAGCAGCTGGTCGACACCGAAGGTTTCCCGGACGCGTACAAGGCGGTCGCGCTCGCGCACCGCGATGCGCTCGACTATCTGAAGACGGTCGGCGATCTCGACTGGACGTTCTTCGCGCCGGCCGCGCTGATCGCACCGGGCGAGCGCACGGGCACGTTCCGCACGGGCGTCGGCAAGCTGATCGTGGACGCGCAGGGCAACAGCAAGATCTCGGCGGAAGACTACGCGGTCGCGTTCGTCGATGCGCTCGAGCAAGACAGCTTCGTGCGCGAGATCGCGACCGTCGCGTATTGAGCGGCATCGTGGCGAGGCGGCACGCGAGTGCCGCATTCGCCGTGAGCGGCGCGCGGCACGCAGCGCAGCCGCAGTGACCACGGGCGATTCCATCTCGACGGGTGGAATCGCCCGTTTCGTTTGGGCGCCGATGATTCATGGAGCGATGCGCACGCGACCCGTGCGCGACGCGGATCCGTCCCAGCCTGATTGGTATTTATCCCGGTCGACGCCGCGCAGCGGTTTCCATATTGTTCCCCGTCATGCAGGATGTATAGAAAAAATTTCTATCTACGAGGGACTGGGTAAATGGATGCCATCGATCGCAAGCTGCTGGAGCTGTTGCAGGCAGATGCCACATTGCCGATCGCGGAACTCGCGCAGCGCGTGAACCTGTCGCAGACACCCTGCTGGAAGCGCGTGCAGCGGCTCAAGGAAACCGGCGCGATCCGCGCGCAGGTCGCGCTGTGCGATCCGCGCAAGCTCGGGGTCGGCACGACCGTGTTCGTCGCGATCCGCACGAACCAGCACACCGAGGAGTGGGCGCAGCGTTTCACGCAAGTCGTGTGCGACATGCCGGAAGTCGTCGAGGTCTATCGGATGAGCGGCGAGACCGACTATCTGCTGCGGGTGGTGGTGGCCGGCATCGACGATTTCGATCGCGTGTACAAGCAACTGATCCGCGCGGTGCCGCTGTTCGACGTGAGCTCGTCGTTCGCGATGGAGCAGATCAAGTATTCGACCGCGCTGCCGGTGCGCGATCTGGCCGAGCCGGCGTAGCGCGCGGGACGGCAATGCATCGCGTCGGTACGGGAGGGTGGATTGCGTGTTCCTGCCGCCGAGGCTCGCCGTCGTCGTAATGGCCCGCTCAGCGGCCGCGCGCCATGGCGCGTGCGCGTTCGTCCGCCAGCGCGTCGCGGCGCACGAACTCCGCGACGAACGGGCTGGCCGGCTGGTGATGCAGCGCGTACGGCGTGTCCCATTGCGCGAGCCGGCCGTCTTTCATCACGCCGATCCGGTCGGCGATCGCGAACGCTTCAGCCTGGTTGTGCGTGACGAGGATCGCGGTGTGACCCGTGCGCTTGAGGATGTCGCGCAGCTCGAACGCGAGCCGCTCGCGCGTATCGACGTCGAGATTCGAAAACGGCTCGTCGAGCAGCAGCAGCTCCGGCGACGGCGCGAGCGCGCGGGCGAGGGCGACGCGCTGCTGCTGGCCTCCCGACAGTTCGTGCGGATACGCGCTGCCTGACGCGGCGAGGCCGACGAGTTCGAGCAGGTCCGCGACGCGGGCGCGCCGCTCGGCCTTCGGCATGCGCCGCAGGCCGAAGGCGACGTTGTCGGCCGCGCTCAGGTGCGGGAACAGCGCGTAGTCCTGGAACATCATGCCGATGCGCCGCCGCTCGGGCGGCACGTCGAGCGACGGTGCCGAGACGGGCGTGCCGTCCAGCACGATGCGCCCCCTGCGTACGGGCTCGAAGCCCGCGATCGCGCGCAGCACGGTGGTCTTGCCGCAGCCCGATGCGCCGAGCAGGCAGCCGATGTCGCCGCGCGGCAGCGCGAGGCTCAGCCCTTCGACCACCGTGCGGCGGCCGTGCGGCGTATCGTAGGCGACGCAGAGGTCGTCGAGTTCGAGCAGGTTCACGGTGTCAGGCTCCGATCTTGTGACGGGTGCGTGCGAGCAGGATCACGGGCACGAGCCCGGCCAGCACGATCGCGAGCGCGGCGACCGCGCCTTGCTCGTAGGTGCCGCGCGCGGCTTCCGCATACAGCCAGGTCGCGAGCGTGTCGAAATTCAGCGGACGCAGCAGCAGCGTCGCCGGCAACTCCTTCATCGCATCGACGAAGACGAGCAGCGCGCTCGTCGTGAGCGCGGGCCGCAGCAGCGGCAGGTGCACGCGGCGCAGCGTGCCGCCGGCCGTCTCGCCGAGCGAGCGCGCGGCCTGTTCGAGCGACGGCGGAATGCGCGCGAGGCCGGCTTCGATGCTGCCGGCCGAGATCGCGAGAAAGCGCACGGTGTATGCGATCACGAGCGCGGCCGCCGATCCCATCAGCAGCAGCCCGTCGCGGCCGAGCGCGGCACCCAGCAGCCGGTCGGCGGCCGCGAACGGGATCAGCAGGCCGATCGCGAGCACGGTGCCCGGCACCGCGTAGCCGAGGCTCGCGATTCGCGCGCACACGCGGGCCGGGCCCGCGCGCGCGCTGTCGCGCTGCGCGCGCGCCGCCCACGCGACGACCAGCCCGCACGCGAGCGTCGCGACCGTTGCGGCGGCGGCGATCGTCAGCGTGTTCGCAAGCCCGGTCAGCAACTGCGCGGATACGCCGCCGACGAGATGCAGCCGCTTGCCGGTCTCGACCGCGAGGTACGCGGCCGGCGCGCCGAAGCCGAGCAGCACCGGCAGCCAGCCGAGCGCGGCGGCGCTCCACGCGGCCGCGCCCGTCAGCTTGCGCGGTGCGAGCGGACGCATGCGCCGGCCGTGCGCGTAGCGCTGGCGGCGGCGCCCGTGGCGTTCGAGCACGACCATGCCGACCACGATCGCGAGCATCGCGAGCGCGATCTGCGCGGCGCCCGCGAGATCGGAGCGCGTGATCCACGTGGTGTAGACCGAGACGGTCAGCGTCTGCACGCCGAGGAATTCCGACGCACCGATGTCGTTCAGCGTTTCGAGCAGCGCGAGGCTCACGCCGACCGCGATCGCGGGCCGCGCGAGCGGGACGACGACGCGCCAGAACGTCGCGATGCGTCCGGCGCCGAGCGTGCGCGCGGCTTCGAGCAAGCTCGCGGACTGCGTGACGAACATCGCGCGCGTGCTCAGGTACACATACGGATACAGCACGAAGCCGAGCACGAAGATCGCGCCGGGCAGCGAGCGCAGGTCGGGCAGGCGGAACTGGCGCGGGCTGTCGAAGCCGAGCAGCCAGCGGATCGCGCCCTGCACGGGGCCGATCGGGTGGAGCAGGTCGAGGTACGCGAACGCGACGATGTAGGTGGGCACCGCGAGCGGCAGCAGCAGCGCCCAGGTCAGCATCCGGCGGCCCGGAAAATCGTACGCGGTGACGAGCCACGCGCAGCCGGTGCCGACTATCGTGACAATCGCGCCGACGCCCGCGAGCAGCAGCAGCGTATTGACGAGCGCCTGCGGCAGCACGAATTCGGCGAGGTGCTGCCAGTGCGCGAGATCGGCGCCGAGCGCGGCGGCGACCAGCACCGCGAGCGGCGCGGCGACCACCGCGGCGATCGCGACGGCCGCGCCCAGCCAGAGGCTGCCCGCGCGCGAACCCGGCGGCCGGCGGCGCGCGCGGACGAACGCTGCATCAGTTGTCAAAGCCGACCTTGTCGACGAGCTGGCTGGCCGCCTTGCGGTGCTTCGCGATGTCGGCCAGCGGCAGCGGGTCGACCTTCAGCGTGCCGAAGCTCGCGATCACCGGGTCGAGCTTCACGTTCGCGCGCACCGGGTATTCGTAGTTCGCCTGCGCATACAGCGCCTGCGCTTCCGGCGACACGAGGTACTCGAGCAGCTTCACCGCGTTGGCCTTGTGCGGCGCGTGCTTCGCGACCGTCGCGCCGCTGATGTTGACGTGCGTGCCGCCGCTTTTCGCGTTCGCGAACGTCGGCCGCACGACCTTGATCGCGTCGCCCCACTTGCGCGCGTCGCTGCCGGCTTCCGCGTTCTTCATGTGACCGACGTAGTACGCGTTCGCGAGGCCGACGTCGCAGATGCCGCCGAGAATGTCGCGCGCGACGTCGCGGTCGCCGCCCGTCGCCTTGCGCGCGAGGTTCGCCTTCACGCCGCGCAGCCACTTTTCGGTCGCGGCTTCGCCGTCGTGCGCGATCATCGCCGCGACGAGTGCCGTGTTGTACGGATGCTGCCCCGAGCGGATGCAGACCTTGCCCTTCCATTTCGGATCGGCGAGATCCTCGTAGCGGAACGCGTCGACCTTCAGGTCCTTCTCCACGTACAGCACGCGATCGCGCAGCGACAGCGCGTACCAGTCGCCCTGCGCGCCGCGCAGGTTCGCGGGGATCGCGTCGTCGAGCACCTTCGAGCGCACCGGCTGCGCGAGCCCGCCGTCGACGAGATCGAGCAGGTTGCCGATGTCGACCGTCATCAGCACGTCCGCCGGCGACTGCGTGCCTTCCGCCTTCACGCGCTCGAGCAGGCCGTCCTTCACGAACACCGTATTGACCTTGACGCCGCTCTGTTTCGTGAACGCGTCGATCAGCGGCTGGATCAGCTTCGGTTCGCGGGTGGTGTACAGGCTCACTTCCTCGGCCGCGTGGGCCAGCGGCGCGAATGTGGCGGCGGCAAGGGCGAGGGCGCCGGAGAGCGGCAGCAGGCGGGTGCGCGGATTCGACATGGAGACTCCGATGAGGCAGGCGGACGAGGAAGCGTTCCGGGGCGAGCCTGCCGCCCGAGCGACCCGAAACATTACAAAGCGAAAGATTTCGGATTCTAGATCGAAATGGGAATGATTATCAAATGAAAGGTGATGGAAAGTGCTGCGGAAGGAACGGGGAGGGGCACGGCGACGGGGCGTCGCGGCACGGGCGCAAGCGCGTAGAATGCCCGCTTCAATGAATTCGACGGAGCCGCACCGACCATGAACGATCAGCGCAAGAAGAACCCTGTCCGCAACGTGAGCATCCTGATCGTCGTGGCCGTGCTGCTCGTGATCGGGACGATCCTGTACAACGCGATCTCGGAGAAGCACGCGTACGACGAGGCCCATCCGGCCGAGGCCGCGAGCGCCGCGTCGCACTGACGCTGACGCGGATGCGCACGATCGCTGCGTGGCCCGGACGGGCGGCCAGCGATGTGCGGGTGGGAAGCGGGAAGCGGCGGCGGGCGACGCGCGAAGCGCCGCGTTACGCCGGGAGAGACGCGGGCGCCGAAGCCGGCGCGCCGCATGCAAGGATCAGGCGTGCGTCATCGTGACGCAGGCGCAAACTTCGGGCGGATCCGTGCGTAGAACACGGCCGCGAGCAGCGCGAGCCATGCCGCGCCGACGTAGAGCGCGACACGCGTATCCTCGAACCAGCCGAGCATCACGATCACGAAGCCCATGAACGCGATCGTCAGCGCGGGCGCGACGGGCCACAGCGGCACCTTGAACTTCAGCGCCGCGACTTCCGCGCTCGACAGGCGACGGCGCATCGCGACCTGCGACAGCAGGATCATCAGCCACACCCATACGGTCGCGAACGTCGCGATCGCCGCGACCACCAGGAACACGTCCTTCGGCATCAGGTAGTTGAGCAGCACGCCGATGAGCAGCGCGCCGGCCATCACGAGCACCGTGACCCACGGCACGCCGTGCCGCGACGTCGTCATCAGCACGCGCGGCGCCTGGCCCTGCCGCGCCATCCCGAACATCATCCGGCCCGCGCCGAAGATGTCGCTGTTGATCGCCGAGATCGCCGCGCTGATCACCACGAGGTTGAGGATCGTCGCGGCCGACTTCACGCCGAGCGCCGAGAAGATCTGCACGAACGGGCTGCCGTCGCTGCCGACGCCGGTCCACGGGCTGATCGACATCAGCACGACCATCGTCAGCACGTAGAACAGCAGGATGCGTGCGGGCACCGCGTTGATCGCGCGCGGAATCACGCGCTCCGGGTCCTTCGCTTCGCCGGCGCTCATCCCGATCACCTCGATGCCGCCGTACGCGAAGATCACGACCGACAGCGACGCGATCAACCCGCCGATCCCGTTCGGGAAGAAGCCGCCATGGTTCCACAGGTTCGCGAACGTCGGCACGTCGGCCGAATGGCCGAAATGCATGCCGGCGAGCAGGATCGCGACGCCGCCGCCGATCATCGCGACGATCGCGCCGACCTTGATGATCGACAGCCAGAATTCGAGCTCGCCGAACACCTTCACGTGGCACAGGTTCAGCCCGCAGATGACCGCGACGACGCCGAGCACCCAGATCCATTGCGGGACATCCGGAAACCAGAAGCCCATGTAGATGCCGAACGCGGTGATGTCGGCGATCGCGACGATCACCATTTCGAGCGTGTAGGTCCAGCCGGTGACGAAGCCCGCGAACGGGCCGAGGTTTTCGGTCGCGTAGTGGCCGAACGAGCCGGCGACGGGCTCGCGCACGGCCATCTCGCCGAGCGCGCGCATCACCATGTAGACGGCCGCGCCGCCCAGGATATAGGCCAGGATCACCGCCGGGCCCGCGAGCTGGATCGCGGACGCCGAGCCGTAGAACAGGCCGGTGCCGATCGCCGAGCCCAGCGCGAGAAAGCGGATGTGCCGCGCGCTCAGGTGGCGCTGCAAGTTTTTCATCGAGTCTCCGATATCGTTTTATGCGACGGACCGGGCGAGCGGGGCCGGTCCCGATGGCTCAAGTTGTCTATACAACTTAAATGTGAACGAATGATAACAAGCCGGGCGATGTGACCGGAATCGGGTATTCCCTGACTGGCGCAACCGGCGGAATCGGGCGTGGGGCCATCGCGCGACGGGCGCGGCGGGCTCTGTGGGGCGTGCGGGGCGGGCGGGGCATGCGGCGGAAGGGTATTGCGGGAGCGGGGCGCGCCGCCGGCCGGCCTGCATGCGCGGGCGGCCGGCGGCGGGACAACTTCATGCCGTCATGCGGGCAGGCGGATGACGCTTGCGTCCTTGCGGATCAGCAGCGACGACGCGAGCATCTGCTTGCACTGATGTGCGAGCACCTTCAGGTCGTGCGTGAGCTCGGCGCCCACCGCATCGGATTTTTCCGCGGACACGACCATCGCGTCGAGCTCGCGCGTGATCTGCTTCGTCGCGTCGAGCTGGTCGGCCGGCGGCGGCTCGCCGGCTTCCGCTTTCTCGAGGTTCTCGAGCACGGCGGACAGGCCGCGGCGCAGCGCATCGTCGTGGACGAGGTGCGCGTCGGCCGCGCATGCGCTTCGGATCAGCGGTGCGGCGGCGGTGATCTGCGCGCCGAGCACGTGCGTCTGCACGAGCAGGTCGTTCAGTTCGGGCACGAAGCGCTGGTGCGCCTTCGGCTCGATCATCATCCGCTGGAACGCCTGGCCGAGGTTCGCGAACGCGATGTGCACGTCCTTGCGCGCAAGGCGGTAGCGGTAGTCGTCGTCGAGGGTGGCGGCCGGTGTCTCGATCGCCGCGGCGACGATCGGCACGACCGCCGCGCCGTCGGCGGCCGGCACCGGCGGCGGCGATGCACCGCGCCCGGCGCGCCAGACGGCCTCGAAATACTTGCGGGTCGACGTCAGCATGTCGGTGACGAGCTTGCCCATCAGCCGGTATTCCCAGTACGGGAACAGGCGGCTCGCGGCGATCGCGATCATGCAGCCGACCACCGTGTCGATCGCGCGCTCGCCGATGATCCGCATGCTGCCCGGCGCGAGCAGGTGGAACATCAGCAGTACATAAGACGACGTGAATACGACGCTCGCCGCGTAGTTGAACAGCAGCAGGCTGTAGCTCATCACCATCGACCCGAACATGATCGCGATCAGCAGGTGCGGCTCCTTGACCGTGTAGATCAGCGCGATGCTCGCCGCGCAGCCGATCAGCGTGCCGACGATACGCTGCGCGTTGCGCTGCTTGGTGAGCGAGTAGCCGGGCTTCAGGATGATGATGGTCGTCATCACGATCCAGTACGCGTTCGTGAGCGGCAGCAGCCGGCCGAGCCAGAAGCCGACCGCGACCGCGATCGTCACGCGCAGCGCGTGGCGGAAGCTCGGCGAGCGCATGTTCAGGTTCGAGAAGATCAGCAGCGGCGACATCCGGCGCCGCTGCAGGAAGCGCGTCAGCGCCTTGTCGATCTTCAGTTCGGTCTGCTGCGGGTCGGCATGGCCCGACAGGTTGCGGCGCATCCGGTCGATCAGGCGCGTCGCGCTCCAGATGCGCCGGAACGTCGCGAGCACGGCCGCGTAGGCTTCCGCGTTGGTGGCCGGGAAGCTCTTCTTGCGCATCAGCTCGATCTCGTACTCGATCGCGCGCAGTTCTGCCTTCACGCTGATGCGCGAATGCGGCGCGCGGTTCTCGAGCACCGCGAGGCCGATCTCCTCGAGATCGGCGGCCGCCTTGCAGATCAGGTCGCGATAGAAAATGATCAGGTCGGAGCCGCCGAACGTGTTGCGTATGAGCGGGTAGTCGGTATGTGCGCCAACGAACAGTTCGTGCAGGTCGACGCTGTTGATGAACAGGTTGTACATCGTCGCGCGGCCGGGATCGAGCTTGCCGCGGCGCAGCTTCGGCAGGTTGCGCAACACGATGTCGCGCGCGGTTTCCTGCGTTTCGACCGCGGTGATCTGCTTCGCGACGAGATTGCGGTAGCACTCGTCGAGATCGGCGTCGAGATCGTAGAACCGCGCGCGCGCGAGCAGGTAGTCGGCGCACGCGAACAGGCTTTCGGCGAGCGCCTGCTGCTCGATCCGGCGCGCCTGCCATTGCGACACGAGCGTCGCCCAGTACGTGTACCAGAGGCCGCCCGCGAGAATCCAGCCGGCATTGATGAACGCCTGCAGCGGCGTGAACTTCTCCTCGAGCGTCATCACCATCATGAACAGCGTCGCGAAGCTGATCTGCGGCCAGCGGTTGCCGTAGACGACGATCAGCGACAGCACGAACGTGAGCGGCACGATCGTCAGCCACAGCGCGAAGATGTTCGGCGTGGCGAGGCCGGTCGCGAGCGCGGCCAGGAAGCCGATCACGCTGCACGCGAGCATTTCGTTGTGCTTGTACTTCAGCGGGCCCGGCATGTCGACGACGCACGCGCCGAGCGCGCCGGTCGAGATCGTGAAGCCGAGCTCCCGGTTGTGAAACACGATCAGGCACAGCACGGCCGGCAGCGATACGCCGACCGCAATCCGCAGGCCGCCGAAGAAGTACTGGCTGTAGAAAAACTTTCTGATTTCGACCGAATAGCGCATCGATGGGCTGAATGACAGACGAAGACGCCCGGGGCGGCGTATTGACTGGCGACGAGTCTATCGTATTTCGCGGTCCGCAAAACCTGGCCGTTCGGACGACGTTCATCGCGACGGCCCTTTTGCTATCCTTGGTGCTCCCGTTCGCCCGGCCCGTCCGGCGCGAGGCTCCGACACCCGCTTCATGCTCCATCTCTTCTATTCGAACCGTCACGAGACGCTGGCCGACGCGCTGCTCGACGACCTGGCCGCGTTCCCGGCCCGCAACGGCCCGTGGGCGCCGCAGCAGGTCATCGTGCCGAGCGCGGCGCTGCGCCGCCGTCTGGAACTCGACATCGCCGCGCGCCACGGCGTGTGCGCGAACGTCGAGTTCACGTATCTCGCGCAATGGCTGTGGGCGCAGATCGGCCGCGTGCTGACGGTGCCGGCACGCTCGCCGTTCGCACCCGATCGCCTCGTGTGGCGCTGCTACCGGCTGTTCGCGCAGGGCGCGGGCGGCGCGCCGTGGCTCGCGTCGCCGCGGCTGGCCGCGTATCTGTCCGCGTCCGACGATGCAATGCGCTACGAGCTCGCGCAGCGCGTCGCGGCCGTGCTCGATCATTACCTGACTTACCGACCCGAATGGCTGGCCGCGTGGCAGGCCGGCGAATCGGTGCTCGCGGGCGACGCCGCGCCGCGCGGGATCAGCGACGCCGCGCGCGACGACGAGCGCTGGCAGGCCGCATTGTGGCGCGCGCTGCTCGCGGAGCTGAGCGACAGCGGCACGCCGCCCGCGCATCGCTTCCTCGTGGAGGCGCGCAACCTCGATCCCGAAACCGTCCCGCGTGCCGACTGGCCGGAATCGGTCAGCGTGTTCGCGCTGCCGACGATGCCGCCGCTGCACGTCGCGCTGCTGCGCGAGCTGTCGCGCTGGATCGACGTGCGCGTCTATGCGCTCAACCCGTGCCGCGAATTCTGGTTCGACATCGTCACCGCCGCGCATGCCGAGGCGCTCGACGCGGCCGGCCGGCTCGACTACCAGGAAGTCGGCCATCCGCTGCTCGCCGAGTGGGGCCGGCAGACGCAGGCGCAACTGCACATGTTGCACGAACTGACTGAAAGCGCCGCGTCGGGCGATGCGTCGCGTTTCGTCGGGAATCCCGCGCCGACCTGGCTTGCGCGCGTACAGAACGCGATCCTCGACCTGCAGCCGGAGGCCGCGCTCGGCGAAGCGCCGGTCGAGCGCGGGATCGAGGTGCACGTGTGCCACAGCCTCGCGCGCCAGCTCGAGGTGCTGCACGACCGCCTGCTCGCGTGGTTCGATGCGGACGCGACGCTGCAGCCGTCCGACGTGCTGGTGGCGGTCGCCGATCTGGCAGCGGCCGGGCCGCTGATCGATGCCGTGTTCGGCACGGCGGGCGCCGGCGGCGCGCGCGTGCCTTACCGGATCACCGGCCTGCCGCCGTCGCAGGCGAACCCGGTCGCGCGCGTGCTGCTCGAATGGCTCGCGTTGCCGGAACGGCAGGTCGGCGCGCCGGAGCTGGTCGAATGGCTGCGCGTCGACGCGGTGGCGGCCCGTTACGGCATCGACGCGGCCGCGCTCGAGACGGTGCAGACCTGGCTCGCGGCCGCCGGCGCGCGGCGCGGGCTGTCGCCGACGGCGAGCGACGATGCGGCGGTGCCTGCGCCGCGCCATACGTTTTCCGATGCGCTGGCGCGGCTGTTCCTCGGCTACGCGATGCCCGAAGGCGCGGCACCGGTCGGCGCGTGGCTGCCGATCGAGGCGGCCACCGGCAGCGAGGCCGAACTGCTCGGCCGGCTCGCGCGCTTCACGGACGATCTCGACGGCTTCTCGCGACGGCTCGCCGACGCACACACGCCGCGCGCATGGAGCGAACTGTTCGCCGACACGCTCGCACGGTTCTCCGACTCCGGCGCCGCGTATGCCGATGCGCTCTCGGGCGTGCGCGACGCGCTCGACGCGATGCTCGCCGCGATGACGGAAGGCGCGCCCGACGAGGCCTTGCCCGCAGCCGTCGTGCGCGCGGGGCTGGCCGCCGCGCTCGACGATCCGGCGCGCGGCGGGGTGCCGTGGGGCGGCGTCACGTTCTCGTCGCTGACGAGCTTGCGCGGGCTGCCGTACCGCGTCGTGTGCCTGCTCGGGATGGACGACGGCGTGCTGCCGAGCCTCGCCCGCGCGGACGAGTTCGACCTGATGGCCGTGTTGCCGAAGCTCGGCGACCGGCAGCGCCGCGACGACGAGCGCAACCTGTTCCTCGACCTGCTGCTCGCCGCGCGCGACCGGCTGCTGATTGCCTATACGGGGCGCAGCATTCGCGACAACGCGCCGTTGCCGCCCGCGGCGCTCGTCGACGAACTGCTCGACCATCTCGCGCTCGTCACCGCCGGCGAGGACGCCGCGCCGGACGCGGTCGATGCCGCGCGGCGCGCGTTCATCGTCGAACATCCGCTGCAACCGTTCGCGGCCGAGTATTTCCGGCCCGGCAGCGAACTGGCTTCGTACGACGCCGAGCGCGCGACACTCGCGTCGCTGCTGGCAGCCGAAGCCGCGCGCGACGCGACGCGCGAGCAGCCGTTCTTCGCGCAGCCGCTGCCGGCCGAGCCGGTCGAGCCCGTCGCGTTCAGCGAATTCGAACGTTTCTGGCGGCATCCGGCCCGCGCGCTGCTGCGTGCCCGGCTCGGCATCGTGCTGTCCGACGCGCAGGCCGAACTGCTCGATACCGAACCGTTCGCGCTCGACTTCGCGGGCAGCGACGCGCTCGCCGAGCGCGTGCTGCCGCTTTTGATCGAATCGGACGAAGGCGGCGTGCACGATCATGCGCTGCGCATCGCGGACGCCAGCCCGGAACTGCCGGGCGGCGCGACGGGCGCGGTGTGGCGCGACCAGGCGCTCGGCTCGATGACGCAGCTCGCGTCGAACGTGCGGCGTGCGCTGGCCGACGGCATGGAACGGCGGCCGTTCACGCTCGCGATCGCGCCCGCATGGCCCGACACCGACCACGCGCTGTTCGGCGCCGACGACGCGATGCTGTCGCGCGATGCGGTGAGTGCGCCGCTCGAATTGCACGGCACGCTGAACCGGCTGACGGCGGCCGGCCAGATCATCTATCGCTATGCACGGCCGAGCGCGCGCGACTACCTGTCCGCGTGGCTCGCGCATCTCGTCTATTGCGCGGTGGAGCCCGAGGGTCCGCGCCGCACGCTGTGGTTCGGCAGCGGCGGCGCCTTCGAGCTCGCGCCGGTCGCGGCGCCGCTGGAGCGCCTTGCGCCGCTTGCCGCGCTGTTTCGCGCGGGGCGGCGCATGCCGCTGCGCTTCTTCCCGCGCAGCGCATGGGCGTGCGTGTCCGACGGCGAGGCGAAGGCCGCGAGCGTGTGGATCAACGAGCGCGTGGTGAGCGAAGCCGACGATCCGGCCATCGCGATCGCATGGCGCGGCGCGCATCCGTCGCTCGACGAGCCGTTCGGCACGCTCGCGCGGCTCGTGTTCGAGCCGATGCTGGAACACCTGAAGGAGGTCGCATGAGCGCCGCATCCCGGCCGCAGGCGGCGCTCGAACTCGACGTGTTCGCGTGCCCGCTCGACGGCGTCAACCAGATCGAGGCGTCGGCCGGTACCGGCAAGACCTGGAACATTTGCGCGCTTTACGTGCGCCTGTTGCTGGAGAAGGATCTCGGCGCGGACGAAATCCTCGTCGTGACCTTCACGAAGGCGGCGACGGCCGAATTGCACGAGCGGATCCGCGGCCGGCTGGCGCAGCTCGCCCATGCGCTCGATACCGGTGACGACGGCGGCGATCCATTCGTCGCGCGCCTGCTCGAGACGACGCTCGGCGCAGCCGGCGCGCTCGACCCCGAGACCGCCGCCAAGCGGGTCCGGCGTGCGCTGCGCGCATTCGACCAGGCGGCGATCCACACGATCCACGCGTTCTGCCAGCGTGCGCTGCAGGAAGCGCCGTTCGCGGCCGCGATGCCGTTCGCGTTCGACATGCAGGCCGACGATGCGGCGCTGCGCTTCGAGCTTGCGGCGGACTTCTGGCGCACGCGCGTCGAACCGCTGGCCGCACGCTGGCCGGGCTTCGCGACGTGGCTCGTCGATTCGGGCGCGGGCCCGGCCGCGCTCGACGCGCAGCTGGCGCGCCGGCTGAAGAAGCCGCTCGCCGCACTGCGCTGGGACGGCGTCGTCGAACCGGACGAATCGGCCGAGGCCGCTGCCGCCGAATGCTTTGCGGAGGCCGCACGGATGTGGGCCGCCGAGCGCGACGCGATCGATGCGTTGCTGCGCACCGCGCAGCCCGCGCTCAACCAGCGTTCGCACAAGCCTGACGCGCTCGCCGATGCGCTCGCAGCATGGTCCGCGCATTTCGCGCAGGGCAATGCCGCGGCCGCGCTGCCGAAGGCGGCGCTCAAGCTCACGCGCACCGCGCTCGTGAAGGCGACGAAAAAGGGCGGCGCAACGCCCGAGCATGCGTTCTTCGACGTCGCCGATGCGCTCGAAGCGGCGGTGGCCGCGGCCGAGGCCGCGCAGCGCGCGCGCTGGCTCGCGCTGATCGCCGACTGGCTCGACACCGCGCCGGGCGCGCTGGCCGAACGCAAGCGCACGCGCCGCGTCGTGTCGTTCGACGACCTGCTCGCGAACCTGTATCACGCGCTGCATGCGCATCCGTGGCTCGCCGAGACGCTGCGCGCGCGCTATCCGGCCGCGCTGATCGACGAATTCCAGGATACCGACCCGCTGCAGTTCGCGATCTTCGACCGGATCTTCGCGCCGGGCGGCCCGCTCTTTCTCGTCGGCGATCCGAAGCAGGCCATCTACAGCTTCCGTGCGGCGGATCTGCACACGTATCTCGCCGCGCGAGCCAGCGCGAGCGCGTGCTACACGCTCGCGGTCAACCAGCGCTCGACGCCGGCGATCGTCGATGCGTGCAACCGCTTCTTCAAGTCGAACCCGCGCGCGTTCGTGCTCGACGGGCTCGACTATTACGCGGTGCGGGCCGGCACGCGCGTGCGTGCACCGTTCGTCGACGGCACCGATCCGGGCCCGGCCGGCGATTTCCGGATCTGGGCGCTGCCGGGCGGCGACGGCACGCTGCTCAAGCGCGAAGCACAAGCACAGGCCGCGCAGGCGTGCGCGGCCGAGATTGCCCGGCTGATGCGCGGCGCGCGCGAAGGGCATGTGCGGCTCGGGCGTACGCCGCTGTCGCCGGGCGACATCGCGGTGCTGGTGCAGACGCACCGGCAGGGCAGCCTCGTGAAGCGCGTGCTCGCGACGTGGGGCATCGGCAGCGTCGAGCTCGCGCAGGCGTCGGTGTTTTCGACCGGCGACGCGGAGCAGCTCGAGCGCGTGCTGGCGGCGATCGATGCGCCGGGCGACCTGCGGCGCCTGCGCGCGGCGCTGGCGGCCGACTGGTTCGGCCTCGATGCGGGTGCGCTGTGGCGAATGGAGCAGGGCGACGGCGACGCGTCGCGCGAAGCTGACGACAGTGCGGACGCGATGAGCTGGGTCGAGCGCTTCTCGCGTTATCGGCTGCTGTGGCGCGAACGCGGCTTCGCGGTGATGTGGCGCACGTTCACGCGCGAGTTGCGAATCGCCGAGCGGCTGATGGCCGGCGCGGACGGCGAACGCCGCGTGACCGACATCAACCATCTGGCCGAGCTGACGCAGGCGCGCGCGTCCGCGCAGCCGGGCATCGCGCCGACGCTGCGCTGGCTCGCCGCGCAACGGCTCGACGGCGGCGGCGAGGAAGCCCAGTTGCGTCTCGAATCCGATCGCAACCTCGTGCAGATCGTGACCGTGCACAAGTCGAAGGGCCTCGAATACGCGGTCGTGTTCTGTCCGTTCCTGAACGACGGCGGGCTGCGCGAGCCGCCCGCGTCGGCGCTGCCCGACGCCCGCGAGTATCACGACGACGCGGGCGACGCCGTGCTGCATTACGGGTGCGACGACGAGGCCGCCGAGCATGCCGCGCGCCAGGCGCTGCGCGAACAGGCGGCGGAACGCGCGCGGCTCGTCTACGTGGCGCTCACGCGCGCGGTCTATCGGTGCTATCTCGTCGCCGGGCCTTATCTGTCGTCGCGCTCGACCCGCGAGGCGCGACGCAGCGTGCTGAACTGGCTCGTGGCCGGCGCCGGCCAGTCGTTCGACGCGTGGCTCGACGAGCCGCCCGACGAAGCTGCGCTCGACGCGGCGTGGCAAGCACTCGCGAGCGGGCCCGTGAGCGTTGCACCGTTGCCGGTGCCGGCGCGCCCTGAGCGGCTCGCGGCCGGGCACGATGCATCGCAGACGCTCGCGGCACGTCATGCGACGCGCGTGTTGCGCGACGCGTGGCGGATGGCGAGCTTCAGTTCGCTGACCGCGTCGATGGCACGCGAGGAAGCAGGCGTCGCGGTCGTGCCGGACGACGAGCTGCGGCCCGATCACGATGCGCTTGCCGCCGTGGCGCCGGACGGCGCATTCGTCGTGGCCGACACCCCGGCGGTCGAGCCGCCGGACGACGACATCCTCGTGTTTCCGCGCGGTGCGGCAGCGGGCGAATGCCTGCACCGCCTGTTCGAACTCAGCCGGTTCACCGAGCCCGATTCGTGGCACCGGGCGGCGCTCGGCGCGCTGCACGACCGGCCGGTCGAGGCCGAGCCCGAACTCGCGACGCGCCTGCCGGCGATGATGGCGCGGCTCGTCGGCGATGTCGTGCGCACGGAGCTCGTGCCGGGCATGCGGCTTGCGGATCTCGACCCCGCCAGGCGGCTCGACGAAATGGGTTTCCTGTTTCCGGCGCCGTCGCTCGAGCTGGGCGCGCTGCGCCGGTTGCTGGTCGCGCACGGCTATCCGGACGTTGCGCTGGACGCGGGCGTGCTCGCCGGTTTCATCAAGGGTTTCATCGACATGATCGTCGAACACGACGGCCGCTTCTGGATCGTCGACTGGAAGTCGAACCACCTCGGCAATACGCCGGATGCCTATGGTCCGCGCGCGCTCGACGTCGCGATGGCCGATCACGCGTATCACCTGCAGGCACTGCTCTATACGGTCGCGCTGCATCGCTATCTGCGCGGGCGGCTGCCCGACTATGACTACGACACGCACATGGCGGGCTACCTGTACCTGTTCGTGCGCGGCGTGCGGCCCGGCTGGCGCAGCGGCGGCGAACCGGCCGGCGTGCATGCGCGGCGGCCCGCGCGCGAACTCGTCGACGCGCTCGACCGGATGATGGAAGGGGGCCGCGCATGAACGTCACCGACGATACGCTCGAATTCACCGGTGGCCTCGTCGCGCGCCTGCCCGAGCCCGCGGATTTCGGCATCGCGCTCGCGGAAGGGTTCGCGCGGCGCATCGGCGACCTGTCGCGCCGCGCGGGTGCGCCGGCCGCGGCTGCGCGCTGGGCGGCGCGCGCCGCGTTCGCGACGAGCCGGGCGACCGCGGGCGGTCACGTGTGCGTGTCGCTCGGCGCGCTCGCGCAACGCTACGAGGAACCGGTCGACGACGTACGCGCGGCGCTTGCCGCGAGCGGCGTGGTGGCGTTCGGCACGCTCGCGCGCGGCGACGAGCGGCCGCTGATCGTCGACCGGCTCGACCATCTGTATCTGTCGCGCTATTTCGACTACGAACGTCGGCTCGCTGATGCGCTCGTCGCGCAGGCCGGCGTCGCCGCGCCGGGCGACGCGCTGTCGCCGGACCGGTTGCGCGACAGTCTCGCGCGTTACTTCGGGCCCGCGACGGGCGACGTGGACTGGCAGCGCGTCGCGGCGATCGTCGCGCTGACGGGACGCGTGACGATCGTCAGCGGCGGCCCCGGCACCGGCAAGACGACGACCGTCGTCGGCGTGCTGGCGTGCCTGCTCGACGCGCATCCGGGCTTGCGCATCGCGCTGGCGGCACCGACCGGCAAGGCCGCGCAGCGGATGCAGGAAGCGCTGCACGCGCGGGCGGGCGACCTGCCGCCGGAACTTGCCGCGCGCCTGCCGGACACGTCGTACACGCTGCACCGCCTGCTGGGCGGCGGCGGCGCGGCGGGCTTCCGCCATCATCGCGACAATCCGTTGCCGTACGACCTGATCGTGGTCGACGAGGCGTCGATGATCGACGTCGCGCTCGCCGCGCATCTGCTCGATGCGCTCGCGCCCGGCGCACGGCTCGTGTTGCTCGGCGACAAGGACCAGCTTGCCGCGGTCGAAGCCGGCGCCGTGTTCGCCGAACTCAGCGCCCGGCCGACGTTTACCGCCACGGCGCGCACGCGCATCGCGGACGCGCTCGGGGTCGACGAGGCGGCGTTCGTCGCGGCGTTGCCGGTGCCGGACGGCGAGGCGGCGGGGGCGGTCGGGGCGGTTGCCGCGCCAATTCCAGCGCCAGCATCCGTTTCGTTACCGGCTGCTCCCGCGCGCAAGGCGTCGGCGCGGCGGAACGTGGATACGCGCCAGGCGTCGCTGTTCGACGATGAGCCGCAGGCTGAAGCGGTTTCGCCGGCCGATGCCGCGCCACCCGCGGCTTCGTTGCCGCCTGCGGCGCTTGCATCGACCGGCACCGATCGCAGCTCGGCGGCCACCGATCCTGCATGGATCGACGCCGGCGAACTCGCGTGGCTCGACGCGGTCGAGCTCACGCCGTTCGATCCGGCCGCTGCGGGCGATTCGGCGTGGGCGTCGACCGTTGCAACGCGCGCCGCCGAAGGCGTTGCCACCGCGTCCCCCGCACCCGCACCACTCGCGGACTGCGTCGTGTGGCTCGAACGCAATTACCGTTTCGGTCTCGATTCGGCGATCGGCCGCCTGTCGCTCGCGATCCGCCGCGGCGACGTGCAGGGTGCGCTCGACGCGTTGCCGACGGACGAGGCCGCGGCCGCGTCGTTTCATGACGATGCGGGCGACACGCTTGCGGCGTCGACGATCGAGCGACTCGCGCGCCGGTTCGGCGCCTACCTCGATGCGTTGCGCGCCGCGTTGTCCGCGCCGGTGCCCGACCCGTTGCCGTTGTTCGATGCGCTCAACCGCTTCCGGATCCTGTGCGCGACGCGCACGGGCTCGCGCGGCGCCGAGCACGTCAATGCGCTGGTGGCCACGCATGTGCGGCATGCCGCGCGCGTGCCGCTCGCGGTCGGCGCACACTGGTTCACCGGGCGGCCGATCATGGTGACGCGCAACGACTATGCGCTCGCGCTGTTCAACGGTGACATCGGCATCGCGCTGCCGGACGCGCACGGCGTGCTGCGCGTGTGGTTCCGCCGCGCGGACGGCTCCGCGCGCGCCGTGTCGCCTGCAGCGCTGCCGCCGCACGAAACGGCGTTCGCGCTGACCGTCCACAAGTCGCAAGGCTCCGAATTCGACGAGGCCGCGCTCGTGCTGCCGGCGTCGTTCAGCCGCGTGCTCACGCGCGAACTCGTCTATACGGCCGTCACGCGCGCGCGCACGCGCGTGCAGGTGATCGGCCCGCGGCGTGTGCTGGCGCAGGCGGTCGCGACGCGCACGCAACGCGATTCGGGCCTCGCGGCCCGCGTCGACGAGGCGCTCGCGCGGCGCCGCAAGGAGACGTCGCGATGATGATCCGCTACACGCTCGATCCGGCCGAAGTCGAATGGACCGCCGTGCGCGCGCAGGGCGCGGGCGGCCAGAACGTCAACAAGGTATCGAGCGCGATTCACCTGCGCTTCGACATCCGCGCGTCGTCGCTGCCGCCCGTCATCAAGGAGCGGCTGCTTGCGCTGTCCGACCAGCGCATCACGCGCGACGGCATCGTCGTGATCAAGTCGCAGGAATACCGCACCCAGGAGAAAAACCGCGAGGCAGCGCTCGCGCGGCTCGATGCGTTGATCGGCAGCGTCGCGTTCACGCCGCGCGCGCGCGTGGCGACACGGCCGACGCGCGCATCGAAGGAGCGGCGGCTCGAACACAAGTCGCGCCGCAGCGTGGTGAAATCCGGAAGAGGGAAGGTGATCGACTGACGGAAGGTCGACCCGGCTGACCCCAGCCGACCCAGCCGACATGGCGGGCCCCGCCGCGCCCGTCAGCGCATCACGGTGCCCGCGCTGTCGAGCACGAAGTCGACGCAGAACACGACGAGGCGGCTTTGCGCACGAATCGCGACGGCCGCCGTGTAGCAGTCGCGGCCTTCGGTTAGCGAGAAGTGCGGGCCCATCAGCGCGACGCGCCCCGGCGCCGCGATCGCGCGCTGGAAGTACGGGCGCCGCGACCAGTTGCTGTGCGTCTCCGGGAACAACGGTGCGAGCCGCGTGCCGCTCGCCTGGCCATCCTCGGGGCGCGCGCCGATCGACGGCAGGAACTGTTCGCCGATCTCGTCCGTGACGAACACGCGGCGCGCGGCCGGCACCGCGAATACGCGCTGCGCGGCGTCCTGCAGGTTGCCGCTCGCGGAAAAGGCGGCCGCGCCGGCGAGCACGAGCCGCTCGATCGCATCGAAGCCCGGTTGCTCGGCGATCGCCGGCGTATGCCGGCGCGCGATGAAGCGTTGCCACGCGGCGTCGAGCATCGCGGGCGCCGCAGCGCTCGCGTGCGCGATCGACGCATCGGGCTGGCCGAACTGGAAGCCCTGGACGAAATCGATATCGGCTTCCATCAGCGTCTGCAGCGCGTCGTCGCTTTCGACACCCTCCGCGAGCACCATCGCGCCGGCCTGGTGGAGCATCGATACCAGGTGATGCATGATGCGGCGATCGTCGGCCGACGCGTTCGCGCGCTCGACGAGCGAGCGATCGAGCTTGACGATATCGGGTCGCGCGCGCCACACGCGGTCGAAATTCGAGAATCCGGTACCGAAATCGTCGATCGCGATCAGGAAGTCGCGATGCTGGATCATGTCGATCGTGCGGGCGAGTGCGGCTTCGTCGCGCGACGGCTGCTCGACGACTTCCAGCACGATGCGGTTCGGCGGCAGCGCGAAATGACGGCACAGCGCCTCGACGAATTCGCGCTGCACGAGGCCCGAATCGAGCACGCGTGGCGTCACGTTCAGGAACAGCCAGCCGTCGCCGATGCCCTGCGCGACGAAGTTGGCCGTATGCAGGCAGCGGGCGAGCCGGTCGAGCAGCAGCGCGTCGGCAGCGGCGCGCGTCTTGTCGAACAGCGCGACCGGCGAAGCCAGCGTACCGTTCTCGTCCACGACGCGCAGCAGCGCTTCATAGCCGACCACGCGCTTGTGCGTGATCGACAGCACGGGTTGGAACACGCTGCGCAGCGTCGTGTCGCGATACGTGGCGATCCAGCCGCTGGGCGTCGGTGTCAGGCGTTCGAGCAGGGAATCGAGCGAGAGGTCGCGGGCGGGCTTCATGTCAACGATGCCCTGGGGCGATCGGGGGGCGGTGTCGTGCGCGCCACGCAGAAGCCGTCGCACGCGCAGGTGGACGCGAAAGAACGTGGTGCATCGTGACCGCCTTCTGCGGATGAGTGCTACGAGTGTAACGGGAATGGCGCGGTGCGCGTATCAGGGTAACTCCAGACGCAAACGCTACACCGTCGCCTGGACGGGGTTGTCCGCCCGCAAGCTCGACACGCAAGGGCCGCCGGTCGTGCACGCGGCGACAGCGCCGCGTATGCCGCGTGCATTGCGTGCGAAGAAGGCCGGCGGATCAGGAAAACGGAAAAACGGGCAAGCCATGCGGCTGCATCGGCATCAGGTGCAAAACGACCTGCGCCGTCGCGCACCGGTCCATGCGCGGCGCTCGACGAACGGTGGCCGGCGTGTCGCGGGAAACCGGAAACCGGCAGGGCGCGGGCCCTGCGCGTCGCTCAGGCCGCTTCGCCGCCGCGCGGGCCCAACCCGGGAATCCGCTTGATCACGCCGGTCGCGAGCGCGGTGCCGACGAGCACGATCGCGCAGCCTTCGATCATCACGACCGACACGTGTTCGCCGAGGAACAGCGCGCCCCACAGCAGGCCGAACACCGGGATCACGAACGTCACCGTAATCGCGCGGGCCGGGCCGACATGCGCGATCAGATAGAAGAAGATGAAATATGCGATGCCCGTGCAGGCGATGCCGAGCGCGAGCACGGCGCCCCACGCATGCGCGCTGACGGCAGCCGCGGGCCAGGTCGCGATCGCGAACGGCAGCAGCAGCACGGTCGAGCCGATCATGCTGCCGGTCGCGTTGACGAGCGGGTCGACGCCGCTGAGCGTGCGCTTCGTGTAGTTGGCCGCGATGCCGTACAGCAGCGTCGCGCCGAGCGCGGCGGCGGCGGCCAGCGCGGTCGCGCTGGCGCCGGTGCTGCCGCTTGCGTTGGCGACCTGGTCCCACACGAGCGTGAGCACGCCGGCAAAGCCGATCACGAGGCCGAGCGCGCGCGGCAGCGACAGCTTGTCCTTCAGCCAGAGGTAGGCGACGAGCGCGCCCCACAGCGGCGTCGTCGCGTTGATCACCGACGTCATGCCGGCCGACAGCGTCAGCTCGGCGAACGCGAACAGGCAGAACGGGATGCCCGAGTTCAGCGCGCCGACGACGAACAACGGCCATGCGCGACGGCGCAACTGCGCGCCGAGCTCGGCGGGCTTGAAGCGCGTCAGCGCGAAGCCGGTGAGAAACAGCGCGCCGATACCCACGCGCAGCGCCATCAGCGGCGCGACACCGAAGTCGGCGACGCCGACCCGGATGAACAGGAACGACGCGCCCCACAGGGCGGCGAGGACGGTCAGCAGAAAGGCGTTCTTGGGCGACATCGAGCGTGGCGGGCGAGGGGACGGGATGCAAAGGATCTTACACCGCGTTACCGCGCCGTCGTTTCACGATCGGATGAAACGACAAGAAACGGGAACGTCGCCGGTCGCCGGCTCGGGGCGGCCGGCGGCTGCGGGCCGCCGGCTCCGGATGGAGCGGTGCGCTCAGTGATGGTGGTGCCAGCCGCCGCGTCTGCCGAAGCCGAAATTGAGCGACAGCGCGGGTCCCCAATAACCGCCCCATGCCGGCGCATACGCAGGCGCCGGGTAGTAGTAGGCGGGGCCCGGATCGACGTACACGGGTGCCGGCTGTACCGGTGCGGCCGCGTAATAGCCGCCGGGATAATAGCCGTACGGGTAGTAGCAGCCGGCGAGCGTCGTGCACGCGAGCGCCGCGGCGGCGAGTGCGACGAGGGTCCTGTTCATGATGTCTCTCCGGCGGAGCCGGCAATCGGCAGATGCTTAAGCTTAGGCCGCGCGACGATGACAAGATGCGCAAAACGGTAACGGATCATTTCCGGGCCGCTGCGTCGTGTTGCGGCGCCGCATACGAAAAACGGCGCTTCCGCCGCGCGGAAACGCCGTCAGGCCGGAGCTTGCCGCGCGTCGCGGCAGCCGGGTAAGCCGGTCGGCTTATTTGCCGACCTGGTTGCCGATGATGCCGCCGGCGGCTGCGCCGCCGAGTGTCGACAATGCGTTGCCGCCGATCGCCGCGCCCGCGACGCCGCCAACACCCGCACCGATTGCCGTATCGCGCTGGCGCCGCGTCATCGAATCGCAGGCCGACAGGCTGGCCACCGTCGTGACGAGCAGCGCGCATACCCCAAAACGCCGAATCGAAGCATTCATGATGGTTGTCCTTGCGATAGTGAACGGAAGGTCGCACGGGCGCATCGCGGCCGCGCATGAAACCAATCTACCTGCCGTCCCAGCGGGCTGCTGTAAGGACTTGTTAAGGCTCGGGCGGTTTCGTAATCAATTGTTTCCCTTGCGCCGGCAGGCACGACGCATGCGCGCGCACGCAAAAAAGCCCGCTCGAAAGCGGGCCTGGTGCAGTGCGCCACGATGCGGTCCGTGCGGACCGCCGCGTTCGCTGGCCGGCTTACTGACGGTGATAGATCTCGGCGCCGGTCTTCACGAACTCGACCGCCTTGACTTCCATCCCCTTCTTCAGCGCTTCGCTTTCCGATACGCCCTGTTGCGCCGCGAACTCGCGCACGTCCTGCGTGATCTTCATCGAGCAGAAGTGCGGGCCGCACATCGAGCAGAAGTGCGCGACTTTCGCGGAATCCTTCGGCAGCGTCTCGTCGTGGAATTCGCGCGCCTTGTCCGGATCGAGGCCGATGTTGAACTGGTCTTCCCAGCGGAACTCGAAGCGCGCCTTCGACAGCGCGTTGTCGCGGACCTGCGCGCCGGGGTGACCCTTGGCGAGGTCGGCCGCGTGCGCGGCGAGCTTGTACGTGATGATCCCTTCCTTCACGTCGTCCTTGTTCGGCAGCCCGAGGTGTTCCTTCGGCGTCACGTAGCACAGCATCGCGGTGCCGAACCAGCCGATCATCGCGGCGCCGATGCCCGACGTGATGTGGTCGTAGCCCGGCGCGATGTCGGTGGTCAGCGGCCCGAGCGTGTAGAACGGCGCTTCCTTGCACCAGTCGAGCTGGAGATCCATGTTCTCCTTGATCAGCTGCATCGGCACGTGGCCGGGGCCTTCGATCATCACCTGCACGTCGTGCTTCCACGCGATCTGCGTGAGCTCGCCGAGCGTCTTCAGCTCGCCGAGCTGCGCTTCGTCGTTCGCGTCGTAGATCGAGCCGGGGCGCAGGCCGTCGCCGAGCGAGAAGCTCACGTCATACGCCTTCATGATCTCGCAGATCTCTTCGAAGTGTTCGTACAGGAAGCTTTCCTTGTGATGCGCGAGGCACCACTTCGCCATGATCGAGCCGCCGCGCGACACGATGCCCGTCATCCGGTTCGCGGTGAGCGGCACGTATTGCAGACGCACGCCCGCGTGGATCGTGAAGTAGTCGACGCCTTGCTCGGCCTGCTCGATCAGCGTGTCGCGGAAGATTTCCCAGGTCAGGTCCTCGGCCTTGCCGTTGACCTTCTCGAGCGCCTGGTAGATCGGCACCGTGCCGATCGGCACCGGGCTGTTGCGGATGATCCACTCGCGCGTTTCATGGATGTGCTTGCCGGTCGACAAGTCCATCACCGTGTCGCCGCCCCAGCGGATCGCCCACGTCATCTTGTCGACTTCCTCGCCGATCGACGACGTGACGGCCGAGTTGCCGATGTTCGCGTTGATCTTCACGAGGAAGTTGCGGCCGATGATCATCGGCTCGGATTCCGGGTGGTTGATGTTCGCGGGGATGATCGCGCGGCCGCGCGCGACTTCGTCGCGCACGAACTCGGGGGTGATCTCGGCCAGCGCGTTCGCGCCGAAGGCCGCGGCGCCGAACGCCTGGCCCGGGTGCTGGCGGCCCATCATCGCGGCGAGCTTCGCGCCGTTCGGGCCGCTCGACTTCAGGCTCTCGATGTATTCGGCGCGGCGCTGGTTCTCGCGAATCGCGATGTATTCCATTTCCGGCGTGATGATGCCCTGCCGCGCGTAGTGCATCTGCGTGACGTTCTTGCCGGCCTGCGCGCGGCGCGGGTTGCGGTGCAGGCCCGGGAAACGCAGGTCGGCGGTAGCCGGGTCGGCCGCGCGCTCGAGGCCGTACTGGCTCGACAGGCCGTCGAGCACTTCGGTGTCGCCGCGCGCTTCGATCCAGCGCTGGCGCAGCGCGGGCAGGCCCGCGCGGATGTCGATCTTCGCGTCCGGATCGGTGTAGGGGCCCGACGTGTCGTACACGTAGATCGGCGGATTCTTTTCGCCGCCGAAGCCGGTCGGCGTGTCGGCCTGCGTGATTTCACGCATCGGCACGCGGATGTCGGGCTGCGAGCCGGTTACATACACCTTTCGCGAATTGGGCAGCGGCGCGACGGCAGCAGCGTCGACGTGGGCGTCGGCAGACAGAAACTTCGGATTGGCGTTCATGCAATCTCCTGTGTGAGCGCCGGACAGGCGCTTCGGCGCTTGCCCGGAGCCCTTGACGAATGTGGGGCTCGAGCTAAGCAGGAGACGAGGCTTGGTGAGGCGGCGGATTTCGTCAGAAGGATGGCGGTGAAATCCGTACGCTTCCCTGCGCTGGCATTATCCAGATCAGGTTCAAAGGGTATTTCTCACCCGCAATGCCGGTTGTTTGACCGAACGCATTGCAGGACCCCCGCGTTAGCAGCGCACACGATACACTGGCTTGGCGGCGGTTTCAACCGGGACGGGATCGGCCGTCCCGGTGCGGCCGCAGCATGGCGGGCGGTGTGATGGCCCGTCGAAGTGACAGCGCGCGTCGCCGCCGCGCGGCCCCACGGCTCGGCCGGCCGCGGCGAAGCGGTGCAACATGGCGCGCCTTCGCGCGACCTCAAAAAAAATTTCGCAGCGGCTGTCATTTCCCGCGACGTCGTCCGTCTATTCGGCTCCTTAAACCCATGTTTTGGAGAGATGTCATGAAAAACGTACTGATCGCCACCTGTGTCGCTGCTTTCGCCACGCTTGCAACGGGCGCGTATGCGCAGAACGACGCGATGTCGCAAAACGGCTCGTCGATGTCGAAGGACGCGATGGGGCACGACGCGATGGCGAAGGACGGCGCGATGAAGAAGGACGCCATGAAGAAACATGCGATGAAGAAGGACGCGATGAAGAAAGACGCGATGTCGCACGACGAGATGGGCAAGGCGAAGTCGGACGACAAGATGGCGCCGTCGAACTGACGGAGCCGGGCAGGGCGTGCGGCCGGCGCATGTGCTCGACGACGGCCGCCCGCGTCTCGTTTTGTCTCGACTCGACTCGTCTCGTCGACGCGTTCCGGGAGTCTTCATCATGCAAACCGTTCCCGCCACCGGGCGCGCGGCCGTCACGCCGCCCGCCCGCAAGATTCACCCACTGTGGGTGCGCGTGAGCCACTGGCTCAACGCGCTCGCGGCGATCCTGATGGCGCTGTCCGGCTGGCGCATCTACGATGCGTCGCCGATCTATCCGCCGTTCGTGTTTCCGCACGGCATCACGCTCGGCGGCTGGCTCGGCGGCGCGCTGCAATGGCATTTCGCGGCGATGTGGCTGCTGGTCGGCAACGGGCTGTTCTACCTGGCGATGTCGATCGCGACCGGACGCCTCGCGCGCAAGATGCTGCCGGTCACGCCGGCGTCCGTGTGGCGCGACGTGCGCGCCGCGCTGCGCGGCCGGCTCGCGCACGACGATCTGAGCGTCTACAACGCGGTGCAGCGTGCCGCGTACCTGGTCGCGATCGTCGATCTGATCGTGCTGGTGCTGTCCGGGCTGACGATCTGGAAGTCGGTGCAGTTTCCGCTGCTGCGCGAACTGTTCGGCGGTTACGACAACGCGCGCGTCGTGCATTTCTGGGCGATGTCGCTGCTCGTCGCGTTCTTCTTCGTGCACGTCGCGATGGCGCTGCTGGTGCCGCGCTCGCTGCTCGCGATGCTGCGCGGGCGCTGACCCGTCAACTCCGGGTGAAGGAAATCATCATGTCCGATTCCGAATACAGGCGCGCCGATTCGAGCTGGACGCTCGACCGCAAGTCGCTCGAACTCGACGTGCGCCGCGAGCTGGAGATGCCGTCGCGACGGCTGTTCAATCGCCGCATCCTGACGCTCGGCGGCCTGACGATGCTGACCGGCTGCACGCTGAAGGACGACGCGTCGGTCAACACGTTCCTCGAGAAGGTGTCGCGCATGAACGACCGCGTGCAGGCGTGGCTCTTCAGCGGCGAGCGGCTCGCGCCGACCTACACCGAGGCCGACATCACGCGGCCGTTCCCGTTCAACGCGTATTACGGCATCGACGAGGTGCCGCACGTCGACGCATCGACGTACCGGCTCGTGCTGTCGGGCCGCGTGACGGGCAAGCGCGTGTGGACGCTCGACGAGCTGTATGCGCTGCCGCACGCGGAGCAGATCACGCGGCACATCTGCGTGGAAGGGTGGAGCGCGATCGGCCGCTGGGGCGGCACGCCGTTCGGCGCGTTCCTAGCGCGTGCCGGCGCCGATACGCACGCGAAATACGTCGGCTTCAAATGCGCGGACGACTACTACGAAAGCATCGACATGCCGACCGCGCTGCATCCGCAGACGCTGCTCGCATTCGACTACGACGGCCATCGCCTGCCGCCGGAATTCGGTTTCCCGATGAAGCTGCGGATGCCGACCAAGCTCGGCTACAAGAATCCGAAGCACATCATGGAGATCTTCGTGACCGATACCTTCCCGGGCGGCTACTGGGTCGATCAGGGGTACAACTGGTTCGGCGGATCGTGAAGCGGCGGCGCGCGAACGCGTGCTGCCGTGCGTCGCGGCGTGTCACACGGATTCGCGCACCTGCAGGTCGACGCGCAGGCCGACCGCCGCCGCCATGTTCACGAGCGCGTCGAGCCCGAACAGGTTGATCTTGCCGCGCAGCAGGTCGGACACGCGCGGCTGCGTGACGCCCAGCCGTTGCGCGGCCTGCGCCTGGCTGAGCTCGAGCTGCGCGATGCGCTGCTTGAGCGCGATCATCAGCTCGGAGCGCAGCTTCATGTTCTCGGCTTCGGCCGGCCGGCCTTCGAGTGCGTCCCAGACGCTCGCATGACGTTCGTTGCTCATCGTTTCCTCTCCATCATCAGCGCCCGGTAGCGCCGGGCAGCCAGGTCGATATCGGTCCTGCAGGTGCGCGCCGACTGCTTGCGGAAGCAATGCAGCACGTAGATCGCGTCGGCGAAGGTCGCGACGTAGACGATCCGGAACGCACCGCTCGCGTCGCGCAGGCGAATTTCCCGCACGCCCGGGCCAACGGTGCGCATCGGCTTCCAGTCGTCGGGCGCGAGGCCGCGCTGCACCTGGTCGATCTGGTGGCCGGCTTCGCGGCGCGCGAGAAGCGGAAAGCCGCGCAGGTCGTCGAGTGCGGTGCCGACGAACACGACCGGCTTCGGCGGAAGAATGGTGGAATTATACAAAATTTTGTATGGATGGTGGGCGGATTGAAAGGGCGAATGTCGGTGGCCGGACGCGCCTGCCGACCGTCACCGATCATCACCATAAGCGCGAAGCGACCGCTGAAGCGCATGACTGGCCATCAGGCCGATGGAGCGATCGCCACGGGCGGGACCGGATGCCGGGCGGCCCGCGCGACGCCCGCGCCGCGCGTATCGAGCCCCCGATCCGGTTGGTCCGGATGCCGAAAAATGTCGCGCCGAAACGTCAGTGGATAAGCTTTCAGACTGGTCTGATGATGCTTTCGAATCCTTGATGCCATAATGCCGAGCGGGCGCAGCCGAAGCGGCTCGCGCCCGCTTTTCGACCTTCTGCCGCCGCTTGCCGGTTCTTATTCGTCGCCGTTCGCACTGCCATGTCGTTCCGCACGTCCGTCTCCGCCTTCCCGGTCCAGTCAGGGCCGTTTGCCGGTCTCTCCGGCGTCTTTCAGCGGAGCACGCGACACGTCGTGCGGGCGGGCTGAACGATGACCCCGCTCGACCGCCTCCTCGATTTCCTCGCCCGCCTGCCGATCCGGATCCGCCTGCCGCAAAGCCGCGGCGGCCGCGTCGCGCTCGCCCTGGTCTTCATCTATTTCGTCTGGGGTTCGACCTACAGCGGCCTGCATTTCGCGCTGCAGTCGTTCCCGCCGCTGCTGCTGTCGGGGCTGCGCAACCTGCTCGGCGGGATCGGCCTGTTCATCTTCGCGCTGCGGCGCAAGCCCGAATGGCCGACGCTGCTCGAAATCCGCAACTCGGCGATCGTCGGCACGATGCTGGTCGCGCTGTCGTCGGGCACGATCGCGCTCGGGATGCGCACGGTCAGCAGCGGCTCGGCCGCGGTGATGGTCGCGACGGTGCCGCTGTTCGCGACCGTGATCGCGGCGGTCGCCGGACGCCCGGTGACGAAGGGCGAGTGGGCGGCCGTCGCGCTCGGGATGGTCGGCATCGTCGTGCTGAATTCGGGCGGCGCGGCCGCCGCGAACTCGGCGCTCGGCACGATCTGCGTGCTGGCCGGCGCGCTGTTCTGGGCGGGCGGCGCGCATCTCGCGACGCGGCTCAAGCTGCCGTCCGACCTGTTCCTGTCGACGTCGCTGCAGATCGGCCTGGGCGGGTTGATGTCCACGATCGGGGCGTGGCTGATGGGCGAGCGCATCGAACAGGTCGCGGTCGCGCCAGTGTTCGCGTTCGTGTACCTGATGGTGTTCTGCACGATGGCCGCGTACGTCGCGTACGGCTACCTGATTCGCCACACGAGCCCGATCATCGCGAGCAGCTGCATGTACGTGAACCCGATCGTCGCGGTCGCGCTCGGCGCGCTGATGCTCGGCGAGCCCGTGACGATGGCAACCGTGGTCGCGACGGTCGCGATCCTCGGCAGCGTCGGGCTGTCGTTCCTGTTCGATCCCGCGCGCCGGCCCGCGGCGCGCGCGGCGGCCGACGCTTCTCCGGCCGTGGCGACCGCGGCAACCGTCGCCGCCGAATCGACGGCGGATGCGGCGCCCGCACCGGCTCAGGCGGCGATGCCGGAGCCGGCACCGATCCTCGCGCCTTCCGCGGTACCGCTTGCGGTGCCCGCACCGGCCGCCGTCGTGGACCCGGCCGCGGTCATGGATCCCGCGCAGGCATTCACGCCGCCGCCTGCCGTCGATCCGGCCGCGTCGCGGGCCGACGCATGACGCCGGTGCGCGACGCGGCGTTCAGCCGCGCCGTGCGCCGCGATGGTGGGACCAGCCGGCGAGTGCGGTAAACAGCAGGCCGGCCGCGCACATGCCGATCCAGCCAAAGGCGTGCCACGCGGCGACGCCGGCCGACGAGCCGAGCGCGCCGCCGATGAAGTAGCACACCATGTACACGGTGTTCACGCGGCTGCGCGCCTCGGGCTTCAGCGCGTAGATGCGCGACTGGTTCGAGATCTGCGCGGCCTGCACGCCGACATCCAGCACGATCACGCCGATCACGAGCCCGACGAGGCTCGTCCCCGACAGCGCGAATATCACGAACGACGCCGCGAGCAGCGCGATCGCGAGCGAGATGATCGCGCGCGGGCCGCGCGTGTCCGCGAAACGGCCCGCGTACGGTGCGGCCAGCGCACCGGCCGCGCCGACGATGCCGAACAGCCCTGCGGCCTGCGGGCCGAGATGGAACGGCGCACCGGCGAGCAGCAGCGTGAGCACCGGCCAGAACGCGCTGAACGCGGCGAACAGCGCGGAGCCCGTCAGCGACGCCTCGCGCAGCCCGCGCAGTTCGACCGCCAGGTGCCACATCGAGCCGAGCAGCTTGCCGTACGGCAGCGTCGACGTCGGCGAGCTGCGCGGCAGCCGCAGCACGATCACCGCGGCCAGCGCGACGAGCGCCGCGACCGACGCGCTGAACACCGCCCGCCAGCCGAAATATTCGGCGACGAAGCCGGCCGCCGTGCGCGCCAGCAGGATGCCGAGCAGCAGGCCGCTCATCACGGTGCCGACCGCATGCCCGCGCTCGGCCGGCGGCGCGATCTCGGCCGCGAACGGCACGGCCTGCTGCGCGATCGTCGCGAGCACGCCGATCGCGAGGCTCGCCACGGCCAGCACCGCCAGCGACGGCGCGGCCGCGGCCACGATCAGCGCGATCGACAGGCCCGCGATCTGCATCAGGATCAGCCCGCGGCGATCGAAGCGGTCGCCCAGCGGCGCGAGCAGGAACATCCCGGCCGCATAGCCGAGCTGCGTCGCGGTCGGCACCGCGCCGATCCACGACGCGCCGTCCGGGAAGGCCGAGCGGAAGCTGTCGAGCAGCGGCTGGTTGTAGTAGATGTTCGCGACCGACACGCCCGCGATCGTCGCGAGCAGCAACAGCAGGCTGCGCGAGTAGTGGGGCGAGGCGGCGTCGGTCGGGCGGTCGGTGGAGGCGGCGGACATGGCGGCAACGGAACGGAGTTGGGCGGCGTGGCGCGCGGCGCGGCGTCGGCGGCGCAGGCGGCCGGGCGCCGATCGAGCGTGCCGATCATACCGGAGCACCGGGAATCGTGCCGGCGGTGCTGCGGTGCTGAGGCTCAGCGGCTCAGCGGCCCAACGGCCAAACGGCCAAACGGCTCAGCGGGCCCAGAGGCCAGAAGCCCAGAAGCGCAGAAGCGCAGAAGCGCAGCGGCGCAGCGGCGCGGTCGGCTGCGCGGCCGGCGCGATCGCAGCATGGCCGGCCGCGCTCAGCCGCAATCAACCGCAATCATTCGACGCGGCCCCCACCGGCCGCAGCCGCTCGTCATGCATCCGCGATTGCGTACCGTTCAATCGACCAGTTCCCCGCTCGGCTCATAGAACGGATACGGCCCGTCGCCTTCGTCCACGTACACGTGGTGGGACGTCATTCCCGCGTCCGGCGTATGGACGTGCACCGCGAACGCGGGCGGCTCGAGCCGGAACGCGGACGGCGCGTCCGCTCGCAAATCGAACGCCACCTGGTGCGCGGGCGCCGGCACGGCCGACGCGAGCGTGCCGCCGAAGCGCGTGAACATCGTCCGGTGCACGTGGCCGCACAGCACGCGCTCGACGTTCGGATAGCGGCGCAGCAGCGCGTCGAGTTTCGCGGCAGCGGTGGGCGCGAGGCGCAGCGCGTCCATATGTCCGATCCCGGACACGAACGGCGGGTGATGCAGCGCGACGATCACCGGCCGGTCGCGCGCGGCGTCGAGTTGCGCGGTGAGCCACGCGAGCCGCGCATCGCACAGGTCGCCATGGCTCGTGCCGGGCACCTGCGAATCGAGTGCGAGCACGCGCACGGCGCCGATATCGAGCGCGTACTGCACGAACTCGCCGTCCTGCAATTCGGGACGATCGGCGAACGCGCGGCGCAACCCCGCACGATCGTCGTGATTGCCGACCATCAGGTAATACGGAATCTCGAGCGGCGCGAGCAGGTCGCGCAGGTGGCGGTATTCGTCGTCGTGGCCGAAGTCGGTCAGGTCGCCGGTGACGAGCACCGCGTCGGGGCGCGGCACCAGCGCGTTCAGCTTCGCGATGCAGCGCGCGAGCGCGGCGGCCGTGTCGACGCGCCGGTACGCGAGCTGGCCCGGGCGCTTGATGTGGAGATCGCTGATTTGAGCAAGCAGCATCGTCGTTCCTCGGAATGTGTGGTTATCGTGGGGCGGTGTTACGCGGCGAGTGCGATCAGGCCTTCCGCCGCGATCGTGAGGCCGACCGCCGTGCCGCGCGCGAGCTCGATGCGGCCCGGCACGTCGATCACGAGCGCGTCGGGTGCCGCGTGCTCGATCGTGAGCCGCGTGCGTTCGCCGAGGAACGCGCACGCGCCGATCGCGCTGCGCAGCGGCGCATGCGCGGGATCGGCGAGCCGCGCATCCTCCGGACGGAAGAACCACTCGTCGGCGGCATGCGGCGTGACGATCGAGCCCCCCGTCGTCACGAGCGCGCCGTCCTGCCATTGTCCTGCAAGCCGGTTCAGCGTGCCGATGAACTGCGCGACCGTCCGGTTCGCCGGCCGGTAGTAGATGTCGCGCGGCGTGCCGATCTGCTCGATGCGGCCCGCGCCCATCACGACGATCCGGTCGCCGAGCTCCATCGCCTCGGCCTGGTCGTGCGTGACGTAGACGGTCGTCACGCCGAGCTCGCGCAACAGCGCATTCATCTCGCGGCGCAGCACGTCGCGCAGCTTCGCGTCGAGCGCGGTCAGCGGCTCGTCGAGCAGCAGCACGCGCGGGCGCACCGCGAGCGCACGCGCCAGCGCGACCCGCTGGCGCTGGCCGCCGGACAGCTGATCGACCGGTTTGTCCGCATGCGCGTCGAGCCGCATCATCGCGAGCAGCTCGTCGACGCGTTCGCGCAGCGCGCGCGGCTCGGTCTTGCGGATCTTCAGTCCGTAGCCGACGTTGCCGCGCACCGTGAGGTTCGGGAACAGCGCGTAGTTCTGGAACACCATGCCGACCTGGCGGCGCTCGATCGGCAGCGCGGTCACGTCGTCGCCGCCGAACCGGATCGTGCCGCCGGCATCCGGCGTGTCGAGGCCCGCGATCAGGCGCAGCGTCGTCGTCTTGCCGCAGCCCGACGGGCCGAGCAGCACGAGCGTCTCGCCCGCGCCGATCGACAGGTCGAGCGGTTCGAGCACGCGCGTGCCGCGGAACGTCTTCGCGCAGCGGGTCAGGGTGATGGGGGTGGAATCGAGTTTCATGGGAAGGGTAAGGTCAGCGCAGGGTCAGCGCGGGCGACGCTTCGGCGCGCGCGTGCCGGACGGATCGACGCCGAGCCACTGCATCGCGACGAGGAGCGGCAGCGTCATCAGCAGGAACACGATCGTGTACGCGCTGCCGACTTCGAGGCGCAGCGACGCATAGGTATCGGCAAGCCCGACAGGCAGCGTCTTCGTGTCGGGTGTATGCAGCATCCAGGTCAGGTTGAATTCGCCGATCGACAGCGTGAGCACCGCGAGCGCGCCCGCGACGATGCCGGGGCGCAGGTTCGGCAGCACGATCGTGACGAAGCGCGTGACGAACGACGCGCCGAGGCTCGCCGCACCTTCCTCGAGCGTACGCAGGTCGGCGCCGGCGGCGACCGCCGCGACCGCGCGCACCATGAACGGCAGCGTGAACACGACGTGGCCGACGACGATGAACCACAGGCTCATCCGGAACGCGGTGAAGCCGCCGTACACGACCAGCAGCGCGAGCGCCGACGCGAGGCCCGGCAGCGCGACCGGCAGCACGAGCGCTTCCTCGATCACGCGGGCGACGCGGCTCTTGCTGCGCGCGAGCGCATAGCCGGCCGGCACGCCGACGGCGAGCACGATCGCGAGCGTCGCGAACGCGACGCCGAGCGACAGCGCGACCGAGCCCTGGTACTGCTGCCACACCTGTTCGAGCCAGCGCAGCGTGAGGCCGCTCGACAGCCCGCGGAAATAGTTGACGGTGAGGCCCGCGAGCACCGACATCACGACGGGCACGATCAGGAACGCGCACAGCAGCAGCGTGACGCCCCATTGCAGCGCGGCGATCGCGCGCGCGCCCGACACGCGCGGCGCGCGTCGGGCGGCGCCGTTCGCCTGCGACGAAGCAGGCGACGGCGCGGACGAACCGGAAAGCGATTGCATGAAGGAATCCTCAGGCCGCGGCAGCGGCGGTGTGGCCGGTGAACCGGCGCGCGAGCGCGAGCACGGCCCACGTGACGACGCCGAGCACGATCGACAGGCCGGCAGCCGTCGCGATGTTCGCGTTCAGCGTGAATTCGGTGTAGATCGTCATCGGCAGCACGTTCAGGTCGGTGGCGAGCGTGAAGGCGGTGCCGAACGCGCCCATCGCGGTCGCGAAGCAGATCGCGCCGGCCGCGACCAGGCCCGGCGCGAGCGCCGGCAGCACGATGTCGACGAAGATGCGCCACGGCGACGCGCCGAGCGAGCGCGCGGCTTCCTCGAGCGACGCGTCGAGCTTCGACGCGGCCGCGATCACGGTGACGATCACGCGCGGGATCGAGAAGTACAGGTAGCCGACGAACAGCCCGGCGACCGAATACGCGAACACCCACTTGTCGCCGGTCAGCTTCGCGGACAGCATGCCGATCAGCCCTTGCCGGCCGGCGAGCATGATCACCATGAAGCCGACCACGACGCCCGGGAACGCGAGCGGAAAGGTGAGCAGCGCGAGCAGCACGCGCTTGCCGGCGAATTCGCGGCGCGCGAGCAGCAGGCCCGAGATCGTCGACAGCGCCAGCGTCGCGAGCGTGACGCCGGCCGACAACGCGATCGTTTCGCCGAGGCTCGTCATGTAACGCGCGTTGCCGAGCAGCGCCGCGTATTGCGCGAAGAACGCGCCGTCGGCGGACACCCGCACGAGCGCCGCCATCGGCAGCAGCCAGAACGCGGCGAACACCGCGAGCGCCGGCGCGACGAGGGCGACGCGCCAGCGCAGCGGGAAAGTCAGGTCGAGCATGGCGTGGTCCGGCGCTTACTGCATCACTTGCAGGTATTGCTGGCCGAACGCCTGCTGGCCGGCCGCCATCTTGCCGAAGTCGACCGATTTCGCCCGGGCGTATTCGCTCGCCGGCAGGAACTTCGCGGCGACGTCGGCGCCGAGCGTTTGCGCGCGCACCGGACGCAGGTACGCATTGGCCCACAGCTTCTGGCCTTCGTCGGACAGCACGAAGTCGAGCACCTTCCTGCCGTTCGCGTCGTGCGGCGCACCCTTCACGAGGCTCATCACGTACGGCACCGCGATCGTGCCTTCCTTCGGAATCACGAACTCGACGTTCGCATGATCCTTGTACTTCGCGCGATACGCGTCGAAGTCGTAGTCGAGCAGGATCGGAATCTCGCCGGACAGCACGCGCGCATACGCGGTCTGCTTCGGCACGATCGGCGCGTTCGCCTTCAGCTTGCGGAACCAGTCGAGCCCCGGCTTGAAGTCGTCGAGGCTGCCGCCGAGCGCCTGGTTGACGGCCACGGCGCCTGCATAGCCGACGAACGCGCTCGACGGATCGAGGTAGCCGACCATGCCCTTGTATTCGGGCTTCAGCAGGTCGGCCCACGAGCGCGGGACCGGCTTGCCGTCGAGCGCGTCCTTGTTCACGAAGAAGCCGAGCGTGCCCGAGTGGATCGCGAACCAGTAGCCCTGCGGGTCCTTCAGGTTCGCGGGGATGTCGTTCCAGTGCGCGGGCTTGTACGGCGCGATCACGCCCTTGTCCTTCGCCTGGAACGCCGACGACACGCCGAGATAGACGACGTCGGCGACCGGGCTCTTCTGCTCGGCGATCAGCTGCGCGATCGCCTGGCCCGAGTTCTTGTTGTCGAACGGCACGCGGATGCCGGTCTTCTGCTTGATCGCCGCGATCTGCGCGGCCCAGTCGGCCCATTCGGGCGGGCAGTTGTAGCAGATCGCGGATTCGTCGGCATGGGCCGCGGGTGCGAACGCGACGAGCGCGGCGCAGGCGACGGGGGCTGCGAGCACGCGCAGCAGCGAGGTCAGGCGAAAGGACACGGTGGATCTCCGGGCGGGGTCGGGGTAGCTTGCGCGCGCCGCGCACGATGGCGTGGCGCGCGTGTTCAGGCTTGGTGCAACTGCAGGTCGGCGGCCGGCGGCGCGACCGTCGCGCCGTCGCGTACCGTATGCGGCAGGATCAGCGACGTGCGCTCGATCGTCGCGCCGCCGATGCATTCGACGAGGCGCTGCCATGCATGACGGCCGATGTCCTGGTTCGGCGTCGCGACGCTCGCGAGCGGCGGCGCGAGCAGCTCGCCGATCGCGATGCCGTCGAAGCCGAGCACCGACAGGTCGTCGGGAATCGAGAAGCCCGCGCGGCGCAGGCCGCGCATCACGACCATCGCGAGCAGGTCGTTGCTGCAGAAGAGGGCGGTCGGGCGCGTGGCTCGCGCGGTGAGGTGCGCGAGCACCGCGTCGGGCAGCTCGGCCGCGTTGAAGTCGACCTCGACCGGCGGCAGCGTCGCGACGCCGGCCTCCTCGAGCGCCTGCGCGTAGCCGAGATGGCGCTGGCGAGCGCGATCCGACGCGGCGAGCGAACCGGCCAGCATCAGCACGCGGCGATGACCGCGTGCCGTCAGCATGCGCACGCCGTCGTAGGCGGCGCTGCGGTTGTCGACCGACACCGACGGGCGGCGTTGCGTGTCGTTGTGCATCAGCACGTAGTGCGGGCCGTCGCGGTCGAGCATGTCGAGCAGCGGATGCGTGTCCGCATCGGCGACGGTCAGGATCAGCCCCTCGACGCGCTGCTCGCGCAGCGTCTCGATCGCGTGGCGCTCGCGCGCCGCGTCGTATTCGGTCGTCATCAGGATCAGCTTGAAGCCGGCCGCGGTCGCGAGTTCGTCGATGCCCTGCAGGCAGTCGGCGAATACCGGATTCGACAGCGTCGGCAGGACGACGCCGACGAGCCGCGTGCGCTCGCCGCGCAACTGCCGGCCGAGCGGGCTCGGGCGGAACTGCAGCGTGTCGATGGCGGTGCGGATGGTCGCCAGCGTGGCGGGGCTGACGGTATGCGGCGCGTTGATCGCACGCGAGACGGTGGCGATCGAGAAGCCGGCGAGCGCGGCGACGTCCTTGATGGTCGGGGGCATGAAGTTACGCGATGTAAACGTTTTCGACGGGAGAATTATCGAAAGCGTTTGTGACTTCGCGATGACTGACGAGACGTCTGTTTCGCAAAAGATGCGATACAAACATCAGACGGTTGGCGCCCGGCGAGCGGGGCGGGTTCGATTGTATCGGCGGATGCTGCGGCGCGGGAGGAAATCGGTGACGGTGTCGCGCCGACGTCGATTGCGGTGCTCGGGTTCGGGTGTGGACAGGGTAGGCCGACATGCTGCATCGCGATGCAATGCACGCGAATCAGCTAATGCATGTGCAAGCAATGGTAGAATCGCGTCCGCCCTTTTGCCGGGGTGATGAAATTGGTAAACATAGCGGACTTAAACGATTGAGTGCCCGGCCGGAAACGACCGGTGCAGAACCCTTCAAATTCGGTGAAACCCCTGACGCGCGCCGTGCGTCGAGGCAACGCCGAGCCAAGCCTCGCGGTACGACTGCAGCGAGGAAGGTGTAGAGACTAGACGGGGGGCGCCTAAGGCGCACGGGCGGCAACACCGCCCGCGCGCGACGGCGAAGGCATAGTCCAGCGCACGAACGGCGTCGTTTCGACGACGCCGGCTTTGAAAGAAGCAGTGTGACGAAAATCCGCCGCCTTAACTGGCTTGCCGGTTCGAGTCCGGTCCCCGGCACCAAGATCGCTTCCGTGCGATTCCATGAAGTTCCGAAAACCCGCGAGAAACAAGCCGCTCGCGGGTTTTTTGTTTTTCAGGTCGTGCTTCGATTGCGGCGGCCGGTTCCCGTAGATCCCCGCGCCGGCCAAACGCAAACGTACCGGCGATTGAAATATCGATTCCCCGCGATTTGCTTCAGGCGTCCGCTCGTCGCCCGAATGAAGCGCGCTTCAACACCCGGCTATCCGCTTTCCGCGCCGAAAAACAGCCGGCGTTCTGGAGAGCACCTTTCCGCCGCAGGCCGCTAACAGCAGAAAAACGGCTCATTACACTGCGCCCGTCGCATCGCCGGGAAACATCGACGCGACGCACCTTCGCAGCACGCAACCGTTGCGACCAGCAAACGAAAGACCTGGGGGTAAATCGTCATGAACATGCGTTGGGGGATCATCGCACCCGCCGCGTTGCTTGCTGCTGCGGCGCATGCACAAAGCAGCGTGACGCTGTACGGCAAGATCGAGGACGGCATCAACTACACGAGCAACGCGCGCGGCCACGGAACCGTGCAATTGCAAAGCGGCTACGACTACGGCAGCCGCTGGGGTATCAAGGGCACCGAAGACCTCGGCGCAGGTTACCAGGCGATTTTCACGCTCGAGAGCGGCTTCGACGTCAACAACGGAAAAATGAGCCAGGGCGGCCGGGAATTCGGCCGTCAGGCTTTCGTCGGCATCGCGTCGGATCGTTACGGCACCCTGACGTTCGGTCGCCAGTACGATCCGAGCGTCGACGTCTTCTCGCCGCTCACCGCAAACGGCAACTGGACCGGCTACCTGTTCTCGCATCCGTACGACAACGACAACACCGACTACTCGTTCCGCGTGAACAACGCGGTCAAGTACGTGTCGCCCGCGTGGCACGGTGTTACCGCGGAGGCGATGTATGGATTCAGCAATCAGGCGGGCGGTTTCGCGAACAACCGTCTCTATGGCGCCGCGCTGCAATACCAGCAGGGCGGGCTGACGGTCGGCGCGTCGTACCTGAAGATCAACAACGCACGCAATGCCGATTCGGCCGGGGCGATCACCGGCGACAACACGTTCGATGCGTCGTCGCAGCAGAACATCGGCATCGGCGTGAATTATGCGTTCTCGAATGCGCTCGTGGGATTCACGTATTCGCACGTCGACGTCTACGATCCGACGTCGAACGCGTATTTCACCGGTACGACGCAGCCGGCGGGCGGTGCGTGGCAGTCGTGGAAATTCGACAACTTCGAGGTGAACGGCCTCTATCACTTCACGACCGCGTTCTACATCGGCGCGGCATACACGTACACCCAGGCCCGCGTGGCGTCGACGGTCGGCTCGTTCAATCCGAAGTGGCATCAACTGAGCGCGAAGCTGAACTACGACTTGTCGAAACGCACGTCGGTATTCGTCGAAGGTGTCTATCAGCATGCGCTGAACGCGCACACTGGCACCGACTTCGACTACGCGTACATTCCGGGCGCCGCCGATATCTCGTCGGGTCCGAATCAATACGTCGCGCGTGTCGCGCTGCTGCATCATTTCTGACGCTGCTCTCCGGCGGTTATCGGTCATGTGTGGGTAAAAAAGTCCTGAACTTCGGGCTTGAAGGGAAATGTCGGCTCGACGGGCCATGGCGGGCCACTTCGCTGCGACGAAAGCGCCGCCATGTGATACTTGGCACGTACGTCGCACAGGCCGTCGCCACCACCGTCGCCGCACGTGACGCGGCCGATGGAATCAAACGACGTTTCCCTCCCGCAAGACCACCCGCCATGACCGACTCGAACTACCACTATTACGAACCGTCGCAAGGCCACGGGCTGCCGCACGATCCTTTGAACGCGATCGTGGGCCCGCGCCCGATCGGCTGGATTTCCTCCCGCGGCAACGACGGCACGCTCAACCTCGCGCCGTACAGCTTCTTCAACGCATTCAACTATCGTCCGCCGATCATCGGCTTTTCGAGCACGGCCGCGAAGGACAGCCTGCGCAACGTGCAGGAAACCGGCGAGTTCGTCTGGAACCTCGCGACGCGCGACCTTGCCGACCGGATGAACCAGACCTGTGCCGCCGTGCCGTACGGCGTGAACGAATTCGAACTCGGCGGCCTGACCGCGATTCCGTCGCGCCTCGTCGGCGTGCCGCGCGTGGCGGAAAGCGGCGTCAACTTCGAATGCAAGGTGACCGACGTGATCCGGCTGCGCGACCACCGCGGCGTCGAGACGCCGGCCACGCTGGTGCTGGGCGAGGTCGTCGCCGTGCATATCCGTCACGACCTGCTGAAGGACGGCCTCTTCGACACGTTCGGCGCGGGCATCATTCTGCGCGCGGGCGGCCCGTCCGCCTACGTGCACGTGACGCCCGACAGCCGCTTCGACATCGCGCGCCCCGACGCGTGACGCATCGCATCATCGACGCATCGCGCCTTCGCGCCTTCGCGCGCCGGAACGATCCGGCGCGCGAGCGCTGAAGCACGCGGACGCGCACCGACAAAGACAAAGACCCCGCCGAAATCCAGGATTTCGCGGGGTCTTTCGCTTCGTACCCTCCGACACGCGTGACAGACGCGCATCGATTCCGCGCTCGCCGACGCGTTGACGCATCGCAGCACACGCAACCGTCCTTCAAACCCACCGGCAACGCCGCTCGCCCATCGTCGCCGCCATGGCAAATCTGCTCACCCCGAACGAGCGGGTTGGGCATCGACGTCCGGCACGGCAAGGCATACATTCCCAAGGTTGGCGTGCTTATCCGCGCGCCAGCCCGCGCGTGAGCCGGCAACCGGCCGCGCGTTTCAATCAGCGTGAGACACAATCGAGCGTGGAGACGACACGATGAGCCTGTCAGAGCCATTGCGTCTGCATGTGCCGGAGCCCACCGGGCGCCCGGGCTGCAAGACGGATTTTTCCTATCTGCATCTATCGCCGGCCGGCGCGGTTCGCCGCCCGCCGATCGACGTAGCGCCGGCGGACACCGCCCATCTCGCCCGCAGCCTGGTGCGCGTGCTCGACGATCACGGCGAAGCCCTCGGCCCGTGGGCGCCGGATCTCGACGATGCGCGCCTGATCGCCGGGATGCGCGCGATGCTGAAGACCCGCATCTTCGACGCGCGCATGATGATCGCGCAGCGTCAGAAGAAAATCTCGTTCTACATGTTGAGCCTCGGCGAAGAGGCGATCGGCGCCGCGCATGCGATGGCGCTGCGTCACGGCGACATGTGCTTCCCGACCTACCGCCAGCAAAGCATCCTGATCGCGCGCGACGTGCCGCTCGAACGGATGATCTGCCAGCTGATGTCGAACGAAGGCGACCCGCTGAAGGGGCGCCAGCTTCCGGTGATGTACTCGGACCGCGAAGCCGGCTTCTTCTCGATCTCCGGCAATCTCGCGACGCAGTTCATCCAGGCGGTCGGCTGGGCGATGGCGTCGGCGATCAAGGGCGACACGAAGATCTCGTCCGCGTGGATCGGCGACGGCGCGACCGCGGAAGCCGACTTCCACACCGCGCTGACGTTCGCGCACGTGTATCGCGCGCCGGTCGTGCTGAACGTCGTCAACAACCAGTGGGCGATCTCGACGTTCCAGGCGATCGCGGGCGGCGAGGGGACGACCTTCGCCGGGCGCGGCGTCGGCTGCGGCATCGCTTCGCTGCGCGTCGACGGCAACGACTTCCTCGCGATCTACGCGGCGTCGACCTGGGCCGCCGAACGCGCGCGCCGCAATCTCGGCCCGACGCTGATCGAGTGGGTCACCTATCGCGCCGGCGCGCATTCGACGTCGGACGATCCGACGAAATACCGGCCGGCCGACGACTGGGCCCATTTCCCGCTCGGCGATCCGATCGCCCGCTTCAAGCAGCACCTGATCGCGAAGGGCATCTGGTCGGACAGCGCGCACGACGCGCTCACGGCCGAACTGGAAGCCGAGGTGATCGCCGCGCAGAAGGAAGCGGAGAAGTTCGGGACGCTGGCCGACGACCGGATTCCGTCGCCGGCCTCGATGTTCGACGACGTGTACAAGGAGCTGCCCGCGCATCTGCGCCGTCAGCGCCAGGAACTGGGAGCGTGATCATGGCGCAACATGAAACAACGACGTCATCGGCCCAGCCGATGACGATGATCCAGGCGCTGCGCTCCGCGATGGACGTGATGCTCGGCCGCGACGACGACGTGGTCGTGTTCGGGCAGGACGTCGGCTACTTCGGCGGCGTGTTCCGCTGCACCGAGGGGCTGCAGGCCAAGTACGGCAAGTCGCGCGTGTTCGACGCGCCGATCTCGGAAGGCGGGATCGTGGGCGCTGCGGTCGGGATGGGCGCGTATGGCTTGCGGCCGGTCTGCGAGATCCAGTTCGCGGACTACTTCTACCCGGCTTCCGACCAGATCGTGTCGGAAGGCGCGCGGCTGCGCTATCGCTCGGCGGGCCAGTTCACCGCGCCGATGACGATCCGGATGCCGTGCGGCGGCGGCATCTACGGCGGCCAGACGCACAGCCAGAGCCCGGAGGCGATGTTCACGCAAGTCTGCGGACTGCGCACGGTGATGCCGTCGAATCCGTACGACGCGAAAGGACTCCTGATCGCGTCGATCGAGAACGACGATCCGGTGATCTTCCTCGAGCCGAAACGCCTGTACAACGGGCCGTTCGACGGCCATCACGAGCGTCCGGTCACGTCGTGGCTCAAGCATCCGGGCAGTGAGGTGCCGGACGGCTATTACACGGTGCCGCTCGACACGGCCGCCGTCGTGCGGCCCGGCAACGACGTGACGGTGCTGACGTACGGCACGACCGTCCACGTGTCGCTGGCGGCTGCCGAGGAGACCGGCATCGATGCGGAAGTGATCGACCTGCGCACGCTATGGCCGGTCGATCTCGACACGATCGTCGCGTCGGTGCGCAAGACCGGCCGCTGCGTGGTCGTGCACGAGGCGACGCGCACCTGCGGCTACGGCGCGGAGCTGGTGTCGCTCGTCCAGGAGCATTGCTTCTACCATCTGGAGGCACCGGTCGAGCGGACGACGGGCTGGGACACGCCGTATCCGCACGCGCAGGAATGGGCGTATTTCCCCGGGCCGGCCCGGGTCGGCGAAGCGTTGCGACGCGTGATGGAGGCCTGAGATGGGGATTCATGTCATCAAGATGCCGGATATCGGCGAAGGGATCGCCGAGGTCGAGCTGGTGGCCTGGCACGTGCAACCGGGGCAGACGATCGCCGAAGACCAGCCGCTCGCCGATGTGATGACCGACAAGGCGGCGGTGGAGATTCCGTCGCCGGTGGCGGGCAAGGTGCTGGAGCTCGGCGGCCGGATCGGCGAGATGATGGCGGTCGGCAGCGAGCTGATTCGTCTCGAAGTCGAAGGCGACGGCAACCTGAAATCGAGCGCGAAAGCACGCGATGCAGGCCCGGATGCGACGCAGCGAGCGGCGGCGGTCGACGTGCCTGCCGATTCATCTTCCATCGCTGAGGGATCCGAAACACATGCGTCGTCGAAGGCGGCGACGCACGCCGCGTCCCGCGCGCCGGCCGAGCCGCGCCACGCGGAACATGCGGCGCCGCCGCGCGCGGCACTCGCGCCGGGCGAGCGGCCGCTCGCGTCGCCGGCGGTGCGCCAGCGCGCGTGGGACATGGGCATCGAGCTGCGCTACGTGCGCGGCACCGGCGAGGCCGGGCGGATCCTGCATGCGGACCTCGACGCGTATGCGCGCACGGGCGGGGGCGCCGCGCGCGGATCGCAAGCGCGCGGCTACGCCGAGCGCAACGACGCAACCGAGGTGCCGGTGATCGGCCTGCGGCGCGCGATCGCGCGCAAGATGCAGGAAGCGAAGCGCCGCATTCCGCACTTCAGCTACGTCGAGGAGATCGACGTCACCGAACTCGAAGCGCTGCGCGCCGAGCTGAACCGGCGCCACGGCGACACGCGCGGCCGGCTCACGCCGCTGCCGCTGCTGATCCGCGCGATGGTGATCGCGCTGCGCGACTTCCCGCAGATCAACGCGCGCTACGACGACGAAGCCGGTGTCGTCACGCAATACGGCGCGGTGCACATGGGGGTCGCGACGCAGACGGACGGTGGCCTCACGGTGCCGGTGCTGCGTCATGCGGAAGCGCGCGACGTGTGGTCGATCTCGGCGGAAATCGCGCGGCTCGCCGACGCAGTGCGCGCGAACCGCGCGCAGCGCGACGAGCTGACCGGCTCGACGATCACGATCTCGAGCCTCGGCGCGCTCGGCGGCATCGTGTCGACGCCGGTCATCAACCATCCCGAGGTCGGCATCGTCGGCGTGAACCGGATCGTCGAGCGGCCTATGATCCGCGACGGCGCGATCGTCGCGCGCAAGATGATGAACCTGTCGTCATCGTTCGACCATCGCGTCGTCGACGGCGCGGACGCGGCCGAATTCATCCAGGCCGTGCGCGAGGTGCTCGAGCGCCCGGCGCTGCTGTTCGTGGAGTGAGCCCGATGAAGAACGAACACACCACGCTGCTCGTGATCGGCGGCGGGCCGGGCGGTTACGTCGCCGCGATTCGCGCGGGGCAGCTCGGCATTCCGACGGTGCTCGTCGAGCGCGACCGGCTCGGCGGCACGTGCCTGAACATCGGCTGCATTCCGTCGAAGGCGCTGATCCACGTCGCGGACGCGTTCGAGCAGGCGCGCGGGCAGGCCGGCGAGGGGATGCTCGGGATTCGCGTGCGCGCGCCGGAGATCGACATCGCGAAAAGCGTCGCATGGAAGGACGGCATCGTCGAGCGGCTCACGCGCGGCGTCGGCGCGCTGCTGAAGAAGCACGGCGTGCGCGTGCTGCACGGCGACGCGCGCGTCGTCGACGGCAAGACGGTCGATGTCGTCGCCGGCGACCACACGACGCGGATCGCCTGCGAGCACCTGTTGCTCGCGACGGGCTCGGAGCCGGTCGCGCTGCCGTCGATGCCGTTCGGCGGCCACGTCGTCTCGTCGACCGAGGCGCTGTCGCCCGCGTCGTTGCCGAAGCGGCTGGTCGTCGTCGGTGCCGGCTACATCGGGCTCGAACTCGGATTCGTCTATCGCAAGCTCGGCGTCGACGTCAGCATCGTCGAGGCGGCCGAGCGCGTGCTGCCTGCATACGACGCGGAACTCGCGAAGCCGGTCGCCGATTCGCTTGCGCGGCTCGGCGTCGGGCTATGGACGGGCCACCAGGTGCTGGGCCTCGCGAGCGACGGCGCGGTGCGCGTGCAGACGCCCGACGGCGCGGAGAAAACGCTGCCGGCCGATCGCGTGCTGGTCGCGGTCGGCCGCCGGCCGCGCGTCGACGGCTTCGGGCTCGAATCGCTGCCGCTCGATCGCAACGGCCGCGCACTGCGCATCGACGACGAATGCCGGACGTCGATGCGCAACGTATGGGCGATCGGCGACGTCGCCGGCGAGCCGATGCTCGCGCATCGCGCGATGGCGCAAGGCGAGATGGTGGCCGAGCTGATCGCGGGACGGCGCCGCAAGTTCACGCCGGCCTCGATCCCGGCCGTGTGCTTCACCGATCCCGAGGTCGTCACGTCCGGCTGGTCGCCCGACGACGCGAAGGCGGCCGGTGTCGACTGCATCAGCGCGTCGTTCCCGTTCGCGGCGAACGGCCGCGCGATGACGCTGCAGGCGACCGATGGTTTCGTGCGCGTCGTCGCGCGGCGCGACACGCACCTGATCGTCGGCTGGCAGGCGGTGGGGCGCGGCGTGTCGGAACTGGCCGCCGCGTTTTCGCAATCGCTCGAGATGGGCGCGCGGCTCGAGGACATCGGCGGCACGATCCACGCGCATCCGACACTCGGCGAAGCGATGCAGGAGGCGGCGTTGCGCGCGCTGGGACATGCGCTGCATGTGTGAGCATGTGCCGGCCCGTGCGGCTGATCGAAGCCCCGCCACGGCGGGGCTTCTTGTTTGTGTCGATCGCGGGCGTCGGCTTCGTGTCTTCCGCGCCGGATTCGACATGACGGTTCGCGCTTCGAATATCCGGATTGCCGACGATCGGTCAAGGCCGACGCCGCGCTCGACGCGCGCCCGGGCGTGCAGGTGATCGGATCGGAACGGTTGGCCTGAACCGGAACCGGCGACGACGTGCCGCCGGCGGCACGGCTGAACGAACGGACGGCCTGCGCCGGCGGTTCGCGCACGACGCCATCAAGCAGGCCGACCTGTTGCAAGACTGTTTCGTCACACCAGGCAATAGCGGACATGTCGCGTGCAGGCTGACCTACGATGAAGACATCGCGTCCATCGTCTGCCCAACCATGTGCACCCGCTACCGCGCCCCCGATGAAGACCCGGGCATCAGCGAGCTGAGGATCGGCATCGGCGACCTGTTTCGCCGCGACCCGTGGGAACTCGACGTATATCCGGACTATGCGGCGCCCATCGCGCGTGCCGACGGCGACGGTCTCGCGGTCGTCAGCGCGGTGTTCGGCTTCTGGCCGAAGTTCATGCAGCCCGAGCGTCTCGACGAGCACGGCCGCAAGCGAAAGAAGCTCGATACGGTGAACGCGCGCGCGGAGACGGTCGGTGAGTCGCGACTCTACGGCAACGCCTGGCGCAACGGCCAGCGCTGCCTGATTCCGGCGCGCTGGATCTTCGAGCCGTGCTACGAGACGGGCCGCAACGTGTGGCACCGGATCGGCTTCGACGGCTGGCAACCGTGCTGCGTCGCCGGCCTCTGGCGGCGCTACGAAGCGGCCGACGGCCACGAGCGGATCGGCATGACGATGCTCACGGTCAATGCCGACGATCATCCGGTGTTCGCGCGCATGCACCGGCCCGGCGACGAGAAGCGGGGCGTCGTGATCCTGCGTCGCGACGACTACGACGAATGGCTGCATGCACGCGACGTCGAGGCCGTGCGGCGCATGCTGACACTCCTTCCTGCGGCCGACATGGTCGCCGCACCCGATCAGGTGTCGCCCGCCGGCGCCTGAGCTTTCGTTTTTCATACACTTTCCATACGCGCAACCGACTGCTCCGCAGCTTGAACGTATCCCGTTTTCTCAGACGATTTCGAAAATTACCGGATTCCGGGTAATCACCGATATCAGCCAAGTTGTATATACAAGATCATCCGCTGGCAATGTCGGCACACGTCGTGCCCATTGCGCGCCAGCGTGCTGACCGTGCGTGCGTGGCGCATGCCGGCGATCCACGGCGCCCCGCACCCGACGGGCCGAAAGGGCGGCTCGGCACGTTTTCCGTCTCGTCCCAACATTTGTGATCCTCAGTATCTTGGAGATTTACCCGTGTCAACGAATCCCAGTGGAAAAGCCGGCGGTCTGATCGAGGTACGCTCGATCGATTTCATTCCCGATGCCGAACGCCACGGCGGACTGCTGAGCCAGTTCACGCTGTGGCTGTCCGCGAACATGCAGATCACGGCCATCGTCACGGGCGCGCTGGCGGTCGTGCTCGGCGGCGACGTGTTCTGGTCGCTGGTCGCGCTGCTGCTCGGCCAGTTCATCGGCGGCGCGGTGATGGCGCTGCACGGCGCGCAGGGGCCGCAGCTCGGGCTGCCGCAGATGATCTCGAGCCGCGTGCAGTTCGGCGTCTACGGCGCGATGATCCCGATCGTGCTCGTGTGCCTGATGTACATCGGTTTTTCCGCCAGCGGCTCGGTGCTCGCCGGGCAGGCCGTCGCGCAACTGCTGCACGTCGACGACGCGGCCGGCATCCTGCTGTTCGCGGCCGTGATCGTCGTGCTGACGGTGTTCGGCTATCGCGCGATCCACTTCGTCGGGCGGATCGCGAGCGTGATCGGCATCGTCGCGTTCGTCTACATGTTCACGCAGCTGTTCGCGAACCACGACGTCGGCGCGCTGCTCGCGAATAGGCACTTCTCGCTCGCGAGCTTCCTGCTGTCGATGTCGCTGTCCGCGTCGTGGCAGATCGCGTTCGGCCCGTACGTCGCCGACTACTCGCGCTACCTGCCGCGCTCGACGTCGTCGGTCGCCACGTTCCTCGCGGTCGGCCTCGGCTCGGTGATCGGCGCGCAGGCGGCGATGGTGTTCGGCGTGTTCGCGGCCGCGCTGGCCGGCAGCCAGTTCGCCCACCACGAGGTGTCGTATATCGTCGGCCTCGGCTCGACGGGCGCCGTGGCCGCGCTGCTGTACTTCAGCATCGCGTTCGGCAAGGTGACGGTGACCGCGCTCAACGCGTACGGCAGCTTCATGTCGATGGCGACGATCGTCAGCGGTTTCCGCGGCAAGGGCGCGGTGTCGTCGAAGAGCCGTCTCGTGTACATCTTCGGGATGATCTGCGTGTCGACGCTGATCGCGCTCGCCGGCCGCCATTCGTTCCTGAAGGAATTCACCGCGTTCATCCTGTTCCTGCTCGCGTTCTTCACGCCGTGGAGCGCGATCAACCTGGTCGACTACTACTGCTTCACGCGTTCGCGCTACGACGTGCCGGCGCTGTCCGATCCGGATGGCCGCTATGGCCGCTGGAACGTGATGGCGATCACGATCTACGTGGTCGGCATCCTGGTGCAGCTGCCGTTCATGTCGACGCACATCTACACCGGTGCGCTCGTCGACGCGCTCGGCGGCACCGACATCTCGTGGATCCTCGGCCTCATCGTGCCGGCCGTGCTGTACTACGTGGGCGCGCGTGCGTCGCGGCGCAGCATCCCCGAGCGCCTGATCCTGCCGCTCGAACGCGGCGAGGTTCATCACTGACGCATCGCGTCGTCCGTCGGGCCGGCCTGTAGTCGGCCTGAGCGGCCCGCCGCGCCGAACCGGGCGCGACCGGCTGCCGCGCTGCACCTCACCTTCGTTATCCGCGATGCCGGCATGGCAGACCACCGTGCCCGGCATCGTTCCATTCTCCTTTGATTGAATAGTAGGACTAATCAGATGAACGCACGAGACAATCGTTCCCGGGCGCGATCGGCGCATGCCGGTCTTCGCATGGCCGTTACGGCCGCATGCCTGGGTGGGTCGGGCGCCGCGCTCGCGCAGGACGGCGTCACGCTGTACGGCGTGATCGACGAATTCGCGCAGTACGTGAATACCGGCAACGGCTACACGGCGGCGATCGGCTCGGGCGGCCAGTGGGGCAGCCGCTTCGGGCTGAAGGGCGGCGAGGACATCGGCGGCGGCCAGAAGATCGAGTTCGCGCTCGAGAACGGCTTCAACCCGAACGACGGTTCGCTGGCAAGCTCGGGCAGCATGTTCAACCGGCAGGCATGGGTCGGCATCGCGGGGCAGTGGGGCAAGGTGCGTGCGGGCCGCCAGAATTCGCCGCTATTCAACGACCAGGGCGGGCAGGACGCGTTCGGCGGCGTCACGCAGGCGTCCGGCATGGACAACCTGACCGTGTTCGCGTTCCGCACCAGCAATACGCTGTCGTACCAGAGCCCCGAGATCGCCGGTTTCCAGGCCGGGCTGTATTTCGGATTCGGCGACGCGGGCGGCGTGCGCTCGGCAGGCTCGAGCCAGCAGTTCGACGTGACCTACGAGCACGGGCCGTTCGCGGCATTCGTCGCGGGCCAGTGGCTGAAGAACAAGACCGCGACCACGACCGATCGCACGATCATGGCCGGCGCGTCGTACGCAATCGGCAAGGCGACGGTATACGGCGGCTTCTCCGCGGTGAAGTGGGCCGACCTCGGGATCGATTCGCGCGTGTACGGGCTGTCGGTCAAGTACCAGCTCAATCCGGCGAACTACGTCGCGCTCGGCTATGCGTACCTGCATGACCAGACGTCGCAGGGCGACAACGCGGACCAGTTCGGGCTGATGTACGAATACGACCTGTCGAAGCGCACGAGCTTCTACGGCGCGCTGTCGTACCTGCGCAACCGCAACCAGGCCGGCTACACGCTCGCCGGCGCGGCGAACCCGGGCCTGCCGCTCGCGTATCCGGGCGCGAATGCGCGCGGCGTGCAGCTCGGCATCGTGCATCGCTTCTGACGGGGCAGCGGGCGCCGGGCCGCGCGGGCCCGCGCCTGTTTCCCTCACGGGTGCGCGCATTCGCGCGCCGGCATGCGTGCGCCCGCGTTCGCGCGCCAACATCCGCGCGCTCACATCCCCAGCCGTTCCGCGAGCGAATGACGCTGCATGCAGCGCTCCATCGCGTCGAGGAACGCCTGCTCGGCCGCGTTCATCTTGCGGTCGCGATGCCACAGCAGGAACACGTCGACGTCGACGAGCCCATCGTCCGGCGGCAGGCGCCACAGGCGTTGCTGCGCGATGTCGTCGCGCACGATGTGCTCCGGCAGGCAACCGATGCCGTAACCGGCGAAGATCAGCCGCCGCACTTCCTCGAGGCTCGGCGACGACGCGACGATGCGTCCGGTGAAGCCCTTCTGGTCGCGGAACACGGTGAGCGGCGACAGGCTGTCGCCGATCTGGTCGCTCGTAAACGACACGAAGTTTTCCGCGAGCAGGTCGTCCATCCGCAACTGCGTCTGCCCGAACAGCCGGTGATGGCGGCCGCAGTAGATCGCGTAGCGCTGCCGCAGGAAGCAGCGCATCTCCAGCTTGTCGTGCGGCGTGCGGCACAGGCCGAGCCCGGCGGTGGCCGTCTTCTGCAGCAGCGACGACAGGATGTCCGACGAGCGCATCACTTCGATCTGCAGGTCGATGCGCGGATACGCGCGATGGAAGTCGGCGAGGAATTCGTCGTAGACGGGCGACTCGATGCGGCTCACCGTCAGCAGCCGGATCGAGCCGGTGAGGTCGGCCGTGCTGTCGTCGAGCTCCGTTTCGAGCCGCGACACGCCGCCGTAGATGTCGCTCGCGATCCGGTACACGGCTTCGCCGGCCGGCGTCGGCGCGAAGTGCGCGCCGCGCCGCTCGATCAGCTTGCGCTCGAGGGCCTCCTCGAGCCGCCGCAGCGCCTGGCTCACGGCCGGCTGCGTCACGTGCAGGCGCGCGGCCGCGCGGCTTACGCTGCGCTCCTGCATGATCACCAGGTAGGTGCGCAGCAGGTTCCAGTCGAGGCGGTCGTTGAGGAAGGGGGCGAGATCGGCGCGCATCGAATCAGTCATTAGCTGAATTTATACGCGAAATAATAACTTGAAATTTGACTAATGATGTGCGGTCGCCGATAAAGGAGGGGCGCCGCACCGTGCGGCGCGAGGCCGCGACAGACGGCCGGCCATCACGATATCGCGCGTGCCGCGGCGCGCGCCAGGAGCCCGCATGACCCAGTCCCTTCCTTCCGCCCGCCAGCCGGCGCGTGCCGCGACGGCCGCGTTCATCGGCACGATGATCGAGTGGTACGACTTCTACATCTACGCGACCGCCGCCGCGCTCGTGTTCGGCGAACTCTATTTCCCGTCGCATGACCGCTTCGTCAGCACGATGGCGTCGTTCGCGACGTTCGCGGTCGGCTTCTTCGCGCGCCCGCTCGGCGGCATCGTGTTCGGCCACCTCGGCGATCGCATCGGCCGCAAGAAGGCGCTGATGACGACGCTGATGATGATGGGCGTCGCGACCGTCTGCGTCGGGCTGCTGCCCGACTATTCGACGGTCGGCATGCTCGCGCCGGTGCTGCTGGTCGCGCTGCGCGTCGTGCAGGGGATCGCGGTCGGCGGCGAGTGGGGCGGCGCGGTGCTGATGGCGGGCGAACACGCGCCGCAGGGCCGCCGCACCTTCTTCGCGTCGTTTGCGCAGCTCGGCAGCCCGGCCGGGCTGATCCTGTCGCTGGTCGCGTTCCGCGCGGTCACGTCGATGGACAAGGCCGACTTCCTCGCCTGGGGCTGGCGCCTGCCGTTCCTCGCGAGCTCGGTGCTGCTCGTCGTCGGCATCCTGATCCGGCTCGGCGTGAACGAGTCGCCGGAGTTCGCGCGCGTGAAGGAGGCGAACCGCACCGTGAAGCTGCCGGTCGCCGAAGTGTTCCGCTCCGCATCGGGGCTCGTGCTGCTCTGCATCGGCGCGAACACGATCGGGATCGCGGGCGTCTATTTCACCAACACGTTCATGATCGCGTACACGACGCAGTACGTCGGTGTGTCGCGCTCGCTGATCCTCGACAGCCTGTTCGCGGTCGCGATCATCCAGTTCATCGCGCAGCCGATTGCCGCGTGGATCGCCGAGCGCATCGGCGGCGCGCGTTTCCTGAAGATCGCCGCGCTGCTCGCGATGCTGTCGCCGTACCCGATGTTCATGCTCGTGCAGGGCGGCACGTCCGCGTCGCTCGTCGCGGGCATCGCGCTCGCGGTCGTCTGCATGGCCGGTTTCTATTCGGTGATCGCGGGCTTCGTGAGCGGCGTGTTTCCCGCGCACGTGCGCTATTCGGCGATCTCGCTCGCTTATCAGATCTGCGGCGCGATCGCGGGCGGCCTGACGCCGCTCGTCGGCACCTGGCTCGCGCATCGCTTCGCGGGCCAGTGGTGGCCGCTCGCGGTGTTCTACACGGGTCTCGCCGGCGTCTCGCTGCTTTGCATCGTCGCGCTCGACGCGCGCCGCGCGGCCCGGCCGGCCGCCGCCGAAGCGCTCGGCTCGCGCTGAAACTCGACGAACGAATTCATCGGAGTGCAAATGAAAGACCTGCTGGAAATCGACGGTGCCCGCCTGTGGCGGAGCCTGGCCGACATGGCGCGCATCGGCGCGACGCCGCGCGGCGGCGTGCGGCGCCTTGCGCTGACCGACGACGATCGGCGCGGGCGTGACCTGTTCGCGCAGTGGTGCCGCGACGCGGGAATGACGGTGAGCGTCGATGCGGTCGGCAACCTGTTCGCGCGGCGCGCCGGCACCGATGCGCAGGCCGCGCCGGTGCTGATCGGCAGCCATCTCGACACGCAGCCCGAAGGCGGGCGCTTCGACGGCGTGTACGGCGTGCTCGCCGCGCTGGAGCTCGTGCGCACGCTGAACGATGCGGGTATCGCGACCGACAAGCCGCTCGAGATCGTGTCGTGGACCAACGAGGAAGGCGCGCGTTTCGCACCGGCGATGCTCGGCTCGGCAGTGTTCACGGGCGCGCTGCCGCTCGACGACGCGCTCGCGAAGCAGGATGCCGACGGTGTCACGCTCGGCGCCGCGCTGGACGCATGCGGCTACCGCGGCACGCGCGCGCCGGGCGGCGCGCTCGACGCGTATTTCGAAGCGCATATCGAACAGGGCCCGGTGCTCGAGGCGAACGGCACGACGATCGGCGTCGTCACGGGCGGGCAGGCGATTCGCTGGCTCGACGTGAGCGTGACGGGCGTGGCCGCGCATGCGGGCACGACGCCGATGCCGTATCGCAAGGATGCGTATTTCGCGAGCGCGCAGATCGCGCTCGAACTGGAACGGATCGTCGCGGGCTACGCGCCGCGCGGGCTCGCGACGATCGGGCAGGTCGGCATCCGCAACGCGTCGCGCAACACGATCGCAGGCGACGTGACGTTCACGGTCGACCTGCGCCATCACGACGACGCGCAGGTCGATGCGATGGAGCGCGACCTGCGCGATGCCAGCGCGCGCGTGGCCGCCGCGCGCGGCGTTCAGGTATCGATCGACACCTGCTGGCGCAGCCCGGCGACGCCGTTCGACCGCGCCTGCGTCGAACTGGTCGCGCAGGCGGCGGCCGCATTCGGCTACACGAACGAGCGGATCGTCAGCGGCGCCGGCCACGATGCGATCCTGCTCGCGCGCCGCGTGCCGACCGCGATGGTGTTCATCCCGTGCGTCGGCGGACTGTCGCACAACGAGGCCGAAGACGCGTTGCCCGACGACGTGACGCGCGGCACGAACGTGCTGCTCAACGCGGTGCTCGCGCGCGCGGGCGTCGCGACGCGCGTGGCCGCGGCGGCGCACGACGCATGACGCACGACCCGGCGAATCGACGAGGACCCACGATGAAAACCTATTTCCACCCCGAACAGTTGCTGCACCATCCGCGCACCTACCTGTCGCGCGGCAGGATGCGCGAGCCGCAGGAGGTGCCCGAGCGCGCGGCGCGGCTGGTCGCGGCGGTGCATGCGCTCGACTTCGACGTGCGCGAGCCGGCCGACCGCGGCACCGCACCGATCGCGGCCGTGCACGACATGAACTACCTGCGTTTTCTCGAGGAGGCGCACCGCGACTGGAAGCGGATGCCCGACGACTGGGGCGACGAAGTGATGTCGAACGTGTTCGTGCGCGACCCGAACCCGCTGCGCGGCGTGCTCGCGAAGGCCGCGCGCTATCTCGCCGACGGCAGCTGTCCGGTCGGCGCGAACACGTGGCGCGCCGCGTACTGGTCCGCGCAGAGCGCGCTCGCGGCCGCGGCGGACGTGAGCGACGGCGCGCACGATGCGTACGCACTGTGCCGGCCGCCCGGCCATCACGCACGCCGCGATGCGGCCGGCGGCTTCTGCTACCTGAACAACGCGGCGATCGCCGCGCAGGCGCTGCTCGGCCGCCATCGCCGGGTCGCGATCCTCGACACCGACATGCATCATGGGCAGGGTGTGCAGGAGATCTTCTACGGCCGCGACGACGTGCTGTACGTATCGATCCACGGCGACCCGACCAATTTCTATCCGGTCGTCGCCGGTTACGAGGACGAGACGGGCGCGGGCGCCGGCGACGGCTACAACCTGAACCTGCCGATGCCGCACGGCGCGCCCGAGTCGGCGTTCTTCGAGCGGCTCGACGACGCGCTGCGGGCGCTCGCGCGGTTCCAGCCCGACGCGCTCGTGCTCGCGCTCGGCTTCGACATCTACAAGGACGACCCGCAATCGCAGGTGGCCGTCACGACCGACGGGTTCGGCCGGCTCGGCGGCGCGATCGGTGCGCTCGGCTTGCCGACGGTGATCGTGCAGGAAGGCGGCTATCATCTCGAGAGCCTCGACGCGAATGCGCGCGCGTTCTTCGGCGGGTTCACTGCCGCGCGCTGAGGCACTGAGACGTCGAAACGTCGGTACGTCGGTACGTCGGTACGTCGGTACGTCGAAACGTCGAAACGTCGAAACGTCGAAACGTCGAAGCGTCGAAGCGTCGAAGCGTCGAAGCGTCGAAGCGTCGAAGCGTCGAAGCGGCGGTGCGCGATGCGCGATGCGCGATGCGCGGGCCTTCAACGAAAGTGCCCGCGCCGGGATCCCGGCGCGGGCATTTCTCAATCGAGGTGCCGCGTATCGGCACCACGCGGATCACCGGGCGCTTACGAATTCGCGGCGACCGGCGCGCGGCGGCGCTGGATCATCTGCAGCGCGACCAGCGCGAGCCCCGCCGCGGCGATCAGCCCGCCGACGAGCGGCACCGCCGCGTAGCCGAAGCCGGCCGAGATCGCCGCGCCGCCCGCTGCCGCGCCGACTGCGTTGCCGAGGTTGAACGCGCCGATGTTGACGGCCGACGCGAGGCCCGGGGCTTCATGCGCGGCACGCATCACGCGCATCTGCAGCGGCGGGACCACCGCGAACGTCGCGACACCCCAGACCAGCAGCGTGACCGCGGCGCCGGCATGGGTGCGCGCGAGCAGCGGGAACGCGGCCATCGTCACGATCAGCAGCACCAGGAAGCCGATCAGCGTGCCGTCGAGCGAGCGATCGGCGAGGCGGCCGCCGGCGATGTTGCCGATCGAGAAGCCGACGCCGATCAGCACGAGCATCGCGGTGACGAAGCCGGGCGTCGCGCCGCTCAGGTGTTCGAGCGTCGGGGCGACATACGTGTACAGCGTGAACATCGCGCCGGCGCCGAGCACCGTGGTCCCGAGCGCGCCGAGCACGACCGGGCGCGTCAGCACCGACAGTTCGGCACGCAGGTTCGGCATCCTGCCGGCTGCGCCCTTCGGCAGCGCGGCGAACAGGCCGGCGATCGCGATCAGGCCGAGCACGGCGGTCGCCGCGAACGACATGCGCCAGCCGATCATCTGGCCGAACCAGGTCGCGGCCGGCACGCCGCCGACGTTCGCGATCGTGAGGCCCATGAACATCGTCGCGACCGCGCTGGCCTGCTTTTCGCGCGGCACGATGCTGGCCGCGACCACCGAGCCGAGCCCGAAGAACGCGCCATGGTTCAGGCTCGTGACGAGTCGCGCGAGCAGCAGCGTCGTGTAGTCCGGCGCGACGGCCGACAGCAGGTTACCGATCGTGAAGATCGACATCAGCGCGATCAGCGCCGAGCGGCGCGACCAGCGCGCGAGCAGCAGCGTCATCAGCGGCGCGCCGACCATCACGCCGATCGCATACGCGCTGATCAGCATGCCGGCCTGCGGAATCGACACGTGCACGCCGTCGGCGATCACGGGCAAGAGGCCCATCGGCGAGAACTCGGTCGTGCCGATGCCGAACGCGCCGGCGGCGAGCGCCAGCAGCGGCAGCGCGGCGCTGCCGCCCGGGCGGGAAGGGGAAGAAGTCGTGGTGTTCACGCGATGCGCTCCGGTAAGCATGGGGCAACGGCACCGGGCCGTTGTGGACAGCGTGAAGTGTGCCTGCGTTACTTTTGCGGAAAAAGCCGTGCTCGGGCGAAATTATCTTGATTTCATGTCAACAATGCGCGATTGGGGCGGCACGCGCGTACGGCCCGCCGGGCGGGGCTTCCCGCGATGCGACGGCCGGCCGCCGGCCGTGCGGACGATCGAACCGTGTCCGGAGCAAGGTTTTCGTCGTCGGACGGAACGCGGTGTCCGGGCGGATGCGCGATCCGCTTGAGCGTCGCGCTCGATACGCGGCGGGTGTTCGACGTGATGCGGGCGGCAGGCGGGGCAGGCGCGCGCGCGCGCGGGGGCGTGCCGGCGTGCCGTGTCGTCAGGCCGGTCGGGCGACGGGCCGGCGCGGCCGGCGGGGGCCCGGCTCGAGCGCGTCATCCTCCCCGCCAACCCACCCTTTACCGGCGCGGCTTGCCGCCAAAAAAAT
>NZ_JANKOG010000028.1:0-86200 GCF_024656005.1 Burkholderia sp. SCN-KJ | reverse complement strand
ATGGTAGATGTCGTCGAGGAACGCGTTGAGCGCCATCACGCGCTGCTCGATGCCGAGCGACAGCCGGCTCCATTCCGCGCCCGAGATGATCCGCGGCACGATGTCGAATGGAATCAGGCGCTCGGCGGCCTGCGCGTCGCCGTACACGGCGAACGTGATGCCCGTCCTGCGGAACACGCCTTCCGCATCGTGGGCCTTCTGGGCGAGGCTTGCAGGGTTCTGCGTGTCGAGCCACTGCTTGAGGCGCGCGTAAGGCGCCCTCACCATATCGCCGGATTGCAGCATTTCATCGAATGGCTTCATCGATCTTTTTCTCCATCGATCGTTTTCCCTGGCATTGCGCATGCCGGACCGGCGTACTAACTGCCTTGCAAGGAACGTGCCTTGCGATAACCCCTCAGGTCCCCCTTTTTGTCGCGCGGCCGGCACGCCCCCGCAGCATCCCGCACCATGATGGTGCGACGCACGGCGCGAGACGCGCCAGCGGCGTGCCGTGCCCGTGCACGGCCGCTGCTGCGCCGCGTCTGTGAAACATAGTTCCCCTGCGTGTCACGACTGTGCAAGCTGCACTGCACCAATACTTCCCCTGCCCGCACGCCTGCCCGTTGCCGCGCTGCCCGCCGACAGCAGCTCCGAGCCCGTACCGGCACGGCTTCCCGCCGCCGTGCACTCGACCGCGTCCCGCCACCTCCTCGGCCGGTCTTGCCGCATCGCAGCGAACCGCGACGCGGCGGCAGCAGCCCGTCGCGGCGGCCCGTCCTGCACCGCGGACGGGAATGGCGCCGCATCCTTCGGTTAACCGGGCGGAATGGCGGAAAGGCGGGCCGGCACGAGGCCGGCCCTGGGGGAAGTACCGTCTGCGGCAGGTCGGGCAGTTCGACGCGGTGAACTAACCGGTTAGCCGGGTCCGGCACCTCGAACTTATGCAGCCGTAATCCCGCCGACAACGCCCATGCATATTTCGACTGACACCGATCGAAAAAAAACATCGGCCCCCATGCGCGAGGCGCGGTACGCTACCAAACCGGTTCAGTGAAATGGTGCCGCTCCTCCCGGCGCCGACTATAAACAGCGAAGATCAACATGGAAGCAAAGTGGCTGGAAGATTTCCTGAGCCTTGCGGATACCAAGAGCTTTTCCCGGGCCGCGCGTCATCGGCACCTCACGCAGTCGGCGTTCAGCCGACGCATCGCCGCGCTCGAAACGTGGATGGACGCGAAGCTGGTCGACCGCAGCATCAACCCGATCGCGCTGACGCCGGCCGGACAGATGTTCCGCGGGCTGGCCGCGGACATCCTGCGCAGCATGTATGCGGCACGCAACCTCGTGAACGGCTATGACCAGTTCGCGGCAAGCGACCAGGTGGTGCGCTTCGCGGTCGCGCATACGCTCGTGTTCACGCTGTTCCCCGAATGGCTCAAGCAGCTGAACGGCGAAGTCGGCCACGTGACCGCACGCGTCAACGCGGTGAACGTGCCTGAAGGCGTGCAGCAGCTCGTCGAAGGTGAATGCGACCTGCTGCTCGGCTATCACCATCCGCAACTGCCGATCGTGCTCGATCCGAACCACTTCCCGTTCGTCACGCTCGGCGTCGAACGGATCCTGCCGGTGTCGACGCCCGACGCGCGCGGCAAACCGGTATTCGAACTGCCGGGCACGCCGGACGCGCCGCTGCCGCTGCTCGCGTATTCGTCGGGCGCGTTCCTCGGGAACGTGGTCGAGATGCTGCTGCTGAACGCGGCCGAACCGTACGCGCTGCACCGATGCTTCGAGACGCACATGTCCGAGGCGCTGAAGGGGATGGTCGTGGCCGGGCACGGGATCGGCTGGCTGCCCGAAAGCTGCGTGGCGAAGGAACTCGCGGAGGGCTCGCTCGTCCGCGCGGGCTCGGCGGACTGGATCACCGAACTCGAGATCCGCCTGTACCGGTCCGCGCGCAAGCGCGGGCTCGCGGCCGAACAGCTGTGGACCTACATCATGAACCGGCCGCGCACGGCCGACGGCGCGCGCGCGACCGAGGAGTCGATCGCGCCGGCCGTGCGCATCGCGCGCCGCAGCGCCGGCGGCAGCCGGTAGCGCCCTTCACCGTCCCTCGTCACCCGACTCGCCAGCGCGCCGCGCGGATCCGATCCGCCCGGCGCGCCGGTATTTCACGCGAGCAATCGCAGAGCATTTTCCGATCCTGCTCGGTCTTCGATATGCGTTCCATACCTCGATTAAACCTGTAAAGCAAGCAAACGTTTGCGAGCTGAATTGCTTTAATTTACATCGAAATCATCGACCCCGAATAAATTCCCGATTCGTAAGACAGAAATACCCTGTTACAGAACAAATTAAAAGTTTCTCTTTTCATGCAATGGCATTTTCAACCAATTAAGCCATATCCCCTCTTTCATTCTCCTGACCTGCCCTCCGAAAACCACCGTAATGCCTAGATGAAAGAGGCAAGTCTTCCTTTTATCAGTCGTTACTTTTCGGCACAAACGTCGGTACCACTTACGTCGGAAATTTGCGAAATGGTCATCGCTACCGATGAGCAAACTTCATATTCGGAAATATCGCCTTTGTTCAGCACTGATCCATTTCGTCGAATTATTGCCAATCCTATTTAAATAAGACATTTAAAGCTTGTCCCATCCGGGCCACACACGATTGTTTGTTCGAAACCCATCGTGTATCAATAGCGTTGTCGCAAAACGAAATAGCGTCGCTAATTTTCAAATCGGAATAAATGCGTTGCCAGCGATTTCGGATGGAGGTTGCAATGTCTTCCTCGTTTGAACAGCATGCTCGCCCGCTTGTCGGCATTGCCGTATTCGCACTCTGCATCAATGCCGTGGCCCAGACTCAAACCCAAGCCCCGCCAGCGGCGTCCGATGCCGGCGACGGCCGATACATGATTTCGTACATCTGCGGCGACGCGCGCATCGACGGTACCGCGCCGCTGCCCCCCGATGGCCGTCCGTACAACCTCGGCGTGTCGTTCGTATCAGGCACCACCGGGCAACCGCTGTCGAACGTACAGGTGCGACTGCGACGGCACGGACGTGTCCTCGTCGAATTCAACGCGACGGGTTCGCGCTGTCTGTTCAGCGTGCCCGAAGCAAGTTACCGGGTCGAAGGCACTTATCAGGGAGCCACCCAGTTCGCGGTCGTCGAAACCGGCGCACTCACCACGCAGTTGCGGTGGTGAACGACAGTCGGATCCGCGCGCCGAGGGCGCGCACCCGCGTCTTGTACTGCAATCCATCGACAGGAGAATCGAATGACTCGTGCAGAGCGACCGGACGGCGCGCCCGTCCGTCAGCCGAAGCCTTCCTGGGGACCGGGAAAGAATGCGGCGCTCAGCATCGTCGCATTTGCCGCGATCTTCGGCGCATTCGCGTACCTCGAGCGGGACGTGGTGGGGGGCAGCCATGCAACCGTGACGCACGACATCGCCGGCTTGATCGGCACCACCGTCGGGAAGTATCGCCAGGCCATCGTGGCCGCGACGGCCGACGCCTCCCGCGCGGCGTCGACGGCCGCGCAGGCCGAGCCGGTCACGCCTTCCGTACCGGGTACGCCGTTTGCGTCGGCAATGCCTGCCGGGTCGGCCGCGACCGCTCCGGCCGTGCCGCCACCACCGACCGCCCGCTCCGCCGCGAAACACACGCGCCCCGCGCATGTGCCGACCACGACGCTCGCGGCCAGCGCACACGCCGCATCGGCCGGCGCTCGCGCGGCACGCCCCGCTGACACGCACCGGACGTCGCGTTCGCAGGCGCTGGCACGCGCGAGACAACACACCGATCCCACGCCGAAACGGCAACCGCAATCGGATATCGCCGACACGACGCACATGGAGACCACCAGCGTCACGCGCGACGAGATGGAAGGCGCCCGCGCCCTCGCCAGGGCGCGCTGGTGCGCACGGATCGACGAATGGATCTGCGTCGAGCAGAACGCGAGCCGGGCTCTCGCCATCGACCCGAAGAACAGCGAATCGCGCGCACTGCTTGGACAAGCGATCCGCAACCGCCTGTGAAGCGGCCGGACGCTGCCGGGCCTCACTGCCCGGCAGCACGACGACCGGCGACGCGCATCGTCGGGCGTGCAACCGATGTGATCGTTTCAGAGTGAGGAGACATCGTGGCTAACAATCGTCAACAACAATGCACCACCGTCGCTCCGCCCAACCGGCGGATCCTCCTGCATGCGCCCTTGCTGTTGCTGCTCATCGCGTCCGGCTCCTGTCTTGCCGCCGAAGGCGACGCGGAACCGGGCAGCGCGAGGGAAGTCGCAGGCACCCACGGCGCGCCGGATGCGCTGCCGCCCGGCATGCAGCCGACGGGGGCGTCGATGTGGCTCGCGCAGGGTTCGGACACCCTGCCCCCGCATGCGCCGACGCCGATCGCGCAGGCATCGGATGCGTCGATGCAGATCGCGCAGGCGTCGAACCCGCAGCCGCAGGCGATGCCGACCACGGTCGTGGTGGAGCCGGACGCGGCGCAGCCGAGTGAACCGGCGCCGGACGCGCGATCGTCGGACGCTTCAATCCAGCTTGCCCAGGCACCCGACACCGCGCCGCCGAACACATCGGCTCCAGCCGCGCAATCGTCGGACGCTTCAATCCAGCTTGCCCAGGCACCCGACACCGCGCCGCCGAATACATCGGCTCCAGCCGCGCAATCGTCGGATACTTCAATCCCGCTTGCCCAGGCGCCCGACACCGCGCCGTCGAATACATCGGCTCCACCCGCGCAATCGCCGGACGCTTCCATCCCGCTTGCCCAAGCGCCCGACAGCGCGCCGCCGAATACATCAGCGTCGGCCGCGCAATCGTCTGATGCTTCAATGCCGCTTGCCCAGGCACCCGACGCCGCGCCGCCGAATACATCGGCACCAGCCGCGCACGCATCGGACGCGCCGACCCAGCCCGCGCCGGCCGCAGCCGCCCCATCGCCGAACGCCCCGACGACAGCGACGACACCGACGCAAACCGCGCAGGCATCCGGCACCCCCATGCCGACCTCGCCTGCGCCGGTGACCCAGACGCCCGGCGCTCAGCCGCCGTCCTCGCAGGCACCGAATTCGCAGACGCCCGGCGCCCAGCTACCCGGCGAATCGATCCAGCGATCGCAAGGCCCCGACGTCCAGACACCGAATGCCCAGATACCGAATCTCCGTACCGCCGATGTCGCGACCGTGCGCAACGACGTGTTCGGCCTCGCGGCGAGCGGCGGCGCGATCCAGGCGCTCGAGGAAGCGAAGGCACGGCCCGATGCGTTCTCGGCCGTCGACATCGCGCAACTGGAAGAACTGTCGATACGCCAGCAGGTGCGCGGCGGACGCGACAAGTCGCGCTCGATGACGAGTCCGGACCGCTTCGACGGGATCGACAACGCGCTGCGCGCGGCCGACGACCTCGACAAGCGGATGCCGGCCACACCCGACTATGCGCCGGTCAGGACGGCGCTCGCGGGCGACCGCACGGTCGCCCTCGCGGCACGCGGCGACATGAAGCCGGCCGTCGAGACGTTCGAGACAATCCCGTCCAATGCGGAGATCTCGATCGACGCGCTGGCGGCGGTCGGCGACGCCTACCTGTACCTGAGCGAACCGGGCAAGGCGAACGGCGTGTACCAGCGTGCGCTGAACCAGGCGACCGCGTCGCCTACGGACCGTGCGACCCGCGGCTTCCAGTACGGCGCACGCACGCGTCCGATCGAACTTCGCGAAGGGCTGTTCTGGTCGTATGTCGACCAGGCACGCGCGGCGGACGCGAAGCAGGTGCTCGACGACATGGGCAAGTCCCTGCCGCCCGTCAACGAAGTGCGCAACGTCGGTCCGGAAGAAAGCGACTATCTGCGCTACTACCGGCTGCGCGCGCAATACCTGATCTTCACGGGTCACACCGACGAGGGGATCGCCGCGCTGGAACAGCTCGAGAAGGAGGTGCCGTTCAACGCGGAGATCCGTGCCGCGCACGCCGACGCGGTATCCGGCCAGTCGCATCCCCGCCAGGCGATCGCGATGTATCGCGCCTCGCTGACCGACCACCCGGACAGCGTCGAGATGCTCGCCGGCCTCGGCCGCGCGGCGCTGACGGCAGACGACTACGCAACCGCGAAGAACGTCGAGCAGACCCTCGACAACACGTTCCCGGACAGCGGCGCCGTGCGCATCTTCAAGCGCGACTACAAGGCATACCGCAGCCCCGTGTTCACGACCGACCTGAGCTTCGAGCACGGCAACAGCGCGCTGGCCGACAACAGCTTCACATCGGACAGCTACGTGTATTCGCAACCATTCGGAGACAACTGGCGCGTCTTCTCGCATACGTTCTTCGGCCATGCGCAAACCGATTCCGGCAGCGTCAGCCGCACGCGCACGGGCGTCGGCGGCGACTACCGGCACGGGCCGCTCACCGTGCTGGGCGAAGTTACGCGCTCCTTCGGCGGGGACGGCCGAACCGGCGGCCGCGGGTCGATCGCGTACGCGCTGAACGACTACTGGACGGTCAGCGCCGGCCTCGACAGCAACGACAACTCGCTGCCGTGGAAGGCGTATGCCGCGCATATCTGGGGCCGCTCCGCGAACGCGTCGGTCGTGTATCGCCAGAACGACCGCCGCGAGGTCAAGCTGAGCTACGGCGTGAGCCGCTACAGCGATTCGAACCTGCACCAGGAAATCACGGCAACCGCCACGCAGCGTGTGTACACGTCCGCCAGGCAGCTCGTCAACGTCTCGCTGGATCTCGGCACCGACAGCAACACGCGCAACGACGCGCCCTACTTCAGTCCGCGCCGCGACTATGCGGCCGCGGCGACCGTCATGCACCAGCTGACGCTGTGGAAGAAGGGCGACATGTCGCTGCAGCAGCGCGTCTCGGCGTCGGGCGGCGTGTACAACGAGCGCGGCTTCGGCAGCAGCCCGCTGTGGAGCGCGCGTCTCGAGCACGCGTGGACGTTCAAGCACGACATCACGCTGAGCTATGGCGTCGAGGTCAGCAGCCACGCGTACGACGGCCAGCGCGAGCGCTCCGAAACCGGCTTCCTGTCGCTCAACCTGCCGTTCTAGCAAGGAGATCGCGCAATGCAAACCAGACGGACCTTCATGTGCGGATGCCTCGGCACGTTCACCGCCTGTTCGCTGTTCCCGGGCGTGACGAACGCCAAGATGATCGACCTGCTGCCGCCATCCGATCCGGCCGACGGCAAGACGTTTCGCGTCATCTGCCTGCATGACGTGCGCGACAACCTGATGCAGTCGTTCAAGTCCCCGTCGGCGCTGGTCGACCCGTTCGCGGTCGATACCGGCACGCTGACCGCGATCTTCTCGTGGCTGCAGACCAACAATTACCACACCATCACGGTCAAGCAGATCGAGGCGTCCCGGCACGGCGGCAAGCCGCTGCCGCCGCGCTCCGTGCTGCTCACGTTCGACGACGGCTTTCGCAGCCACTACACGAAAGTGCTGCCGCTGCTCGAGCGCTTCAAGTATCCGGCCGTGATGGGCATCGTCACCGCGTGGATCGATGCACCGCCGGATACGCCGATCCGCATCAGCGACAAGGTCCGGGTGCCGCGCGACTACTTCCTGTCGTGGGACGAGGTGAAGAAGCTCGGCCAGTCGGACCTCGTCGAGCTCGGCTGCCATACCCACAACCTCCATCACGGCGCGATCGCGAATCCGCAAGGCAACGAGTTGCCGGCGACTACGTCGCACCTCTACCTGCAAGACCAGAAACGCTATGAAACCGACGCAGAATTCCACGCACGCGTGCACGACGACCTGCAGACGTGCGTGCGCCAGATCCGCGAACACACGGGCATCGTCGCACGCTCGATGGTGTGGCCATACGGCGCGGAAAACCAGCCCGTGCGCCAGATATCGACGTCGCTCGGCATGGACATCCAGTTCAGCCTCGATGCCGGCCCGAATACGCCGGACGTGCCGCTGGACCGGCTGAGACGGATCCTGATGATGTACGACGTCGACATCGGCGGGTTCGAACGCTCGATGCGCGAGCCGGCCTCCAACCGCGGCGACGTCGACGTGCCCGAGCGCACCGTGCAGGTCGATCTCGACCAGGTCTACGATCCGGATCCCGCGCGGCAGGAAGCGAATCTCGGCAAGCTGATCGAACGCATCTACCGGATGCAGCCGAAATCGGTGTACCTGCAGGCGTATGCCGATCCGAAAGGCACGGGCGTGGCCGAAGCGGTGTATTTCCCGAACCGGCACCTGCCGATGCGCGCCGACCTGTTCTCGCGCGCCGCGTGGCAGCTCAACACGCGCTCCAACGTGCAGGTGTACGCGTGGATGCCGGTGCTCGCGTTCCGGCCGCCGCCGGACAAGCAGCGCGGGCTCGAGGCCGTCAGCGCCTTCGGCGGCGCGCCGGCCCGCGAGAACGGCACGCGCGTGTTCCGGCTGAGCCCGTTCGATCCGGAGGCGCGGCTGATGATCCAGCAGATCTACGAGGATCTCAGCAAGCACGCGTCGTTCAGCGGCATCCTGTTCGGCGACGACGCCGTGCTCGACGACTACGAGGATGCGGGCCGGCATGCGCTGCGCACCTATTCGCAGTGGGGGCTGCCGGCCGACGTCGGCAAGATCCGCGACAACCCCGACCTGTTGAAACGCTGGACGCGCCAGAAGTCGCGCTACCTGATCGACCTGACCCGCCAGCTCGAACAGATCGTGCTGGCCCATCAGAACGCGGGCGACGTGCTGACCGCGCGCAACATCTACGCGCTGCCGGTGCTCAAGCCCGAATCGGAAGCGTGGTACGCGCAGAACTACGACGATTTCCTCGCCACTTACGACTACGTCGCGCTGATGGCGATGCCGTACATGGAGCAGGCGAAGGATCCCGAAGGCTGGCTGGACCAGCTCGTGCGGGCCGTCCGCGCCAAGCAGCGCGGGCTGCAGCGCACCGTGTTCGAACTGCAGTCGTACGACTGGCGCACGCAGAAGCAGGTGCCGGCCGGCACGCTGCTTGCGCAGATGCGACGACTGCGCAGCGAGGGTGCCGTGAATTTCGGCTACTACCCGGACAACTTCCTGAACGGCCAGCCGGAACTCGACGCGATGCGCGACGTGATGTCGCTGAAGTCACGCCTCGATCCGACCTCCATCAACGCGCTGATGCAGATGCAGCATGCACAGGGGACCAAGACGCCATGACCACCCACGGCATCATCCAGCGCCTGCAGGACTTCGTCTTCTACTATCCGTTCTTCATGTCGTATCTGTGGATGATCGGTGGCGTCGTCCATTACTTCCTGCTCGAGGAGGGACGCAAGCTGTCGACGCGCACGATCGCCGCGAGCGGCATCCCGAAGATCTCGATCGTCGTGCCGTGCTTCAACGAGGCCGCCAACGCGCGCAGCGTGATCCGCCACCTCAACGCGATGGACTACCCGAACTACGACATCATCGCGGTCAACGACGGCAGCCGGGACCGCACGGGCGACATCCTCAACGAGCTGGCCGTCGAGATCCCGCGGCTGCTCGTCATCCATCACGCGCGCAACGAAGGCAAGGCGGTCGGGCTCACCACCGCGGCGGCCGTATCGAACGCGGAATACCTGCTCTGCATCGACGGCGATGCGCTGCTCGCGCACGACGCGATCGGCTGGATGCTCGAGCACTTCCTGACCGACCCGGGCGTCGGCGCAGTCACCGGCAACCCGCGCATCCGCACGCGCACGTCGCTGCTGGGACGCATGCAGGTCGGCGAATTCTCGTCGATCGTCGGCCTGATCAAGCGCACGCAGCAAGTGTACGGCCGCATCTTCACGGTGTCGGGCGTGATCACGATGTTCCGCAAGACCGCGCTCGCCGACGTCGGCTACTGGAGCTCGGACATGCTGACCGAGGACATCGACATCAGCTGGAAGCTGCAGTGCCGCGACTGGCGCGTCGTGTACGAGCCGCACGCGCTCAGCTGGATCCTGATGCCCGAGACGCTGAAGGGCCTCTACCGGCAGCGATTGCGCTGGGCGAAAGGCGGCATCCAGGTGCTGATCAAGTACGCGGGCACGCTCGCGCGGCCGACCCAGATGATGATGTGGCCGCTGTTCGTCGAGTACCTGATCGGCATCACGTGGGCCTATTCGATGTCGTTCATCCTGCTGCTCGCGCTCGTCGATGTCATCTACCCGCTTCCGCCCGACTGGCATGTGTCCGTGGTGCCGCACTGGCACGGGATGCTGCTGGTCGCAACCTGCATCCTGCAGCTGATCATCGGCAGCATGATCGATCGTCGCTACGACGAACAACTCCTGATGTATTTCCTTGACACCGTCTGGTACCCCGTCGCGTTCTGGCTGATCAGCATGATCACCACCGTCGTCGCCCTGCCCGCCGTCGTACTGCGGGGCCGCGGCAAGCGCGCCGTCTGGGTCAGTCCCGACCGAGGCATTCAACATGAAGAACGCGCCGATTATTGACCTTTCCCTGCGCGCGCCGCGCGAAATGATCGCCGAGCGCGGCGTCATCGTCGGGCCCGTGCTCGTCGCATGGTTCCGCCTCGTGCGGCCCGCGCTGGTCGGTGGCGTATGGGCATCGATCTGCATCTACACGTACCGCTACCTGCTGCCGTTCAACGAGGCCGAGATGCCGATCGAGCAGATCGTGTTCTACGTGACGAGCATCGCGCTGATCGCCGGCACGATCGTCACGTGGCTGATCGCGGGACGCGTCGTGCATCCGCTCGCGTACCGGTTGCGCGTGTCGAAGATGCTGCGGCGCTCGGCCAGCGTGAAGATGCGCTCGGTGCCGCCGACCGCGCTCGCGGGCGCCCGCCGGCGCGGCGCGCGGCGCACGACGCGCATTCTCGTCGCGTCGCACGATGCGAACGGCTCGATCTCGGGCATCGAATGGATCGCGCATGCGGGACCGCAGCCCCGCGAATAGGTCACCGGCGCCGTGCCGCGATGCACTGCGCACCGCGCACGCCGCATGACGCGACGGCGCGCCTGAAATCGTCCTGGCACGCGTCGCGCGCCGGCCGGAAAACTTCCTGTAGACGAGGTGAATCATGTGCGGAATCGTCGGAGCAAGCGGCCTGAAAAATCAGGTCCCTCAACTGGTCAATGCACTGAGCCGGCTCGAATATCGCGGCTACGATTCGTGCGGCATCGCCGTGCTGCGTGACGGCTGCCTGCGCAGCGAACGCACGTTGCGGCGCGTGGCGGACCTGCAGGACCGCGTGCTGACCCTCGGTCTCGAAGCGCAGACGTGCATCGCGCACACGCGCTGGGCAACGCACGGCGCACCGTCGGAAATGAACGCGCACCCGATCATGTCGGGCGACACGATCGCGGTCGTGCACAACGGCATCATCGAAAACCACGATGCGCTGCGCGCCGAACTGCGGGAACGCGGCTATACGTTTCGCGGCGAGACCGACACCGAGGTAATCGCGCACCTGATCCACAGCATGTATCGCGACGACCTGTTCGATGCCGTTATTCGCGCGGTCAAGCGGCTGCACGGCGCGTACGCGATCGCCGTGCTGAGCGCGCGCGAGCCGCAGCGGCTCGTCGCCGCGCGCGCGGGCTCGCCGCTCGTGATCGGCATCGGCGCGGACCAGAACTATCTCGCGTCCGATTGCGCGGCACTCGGCGACCTGACCGACCGTTTCGTCTACCTGGAAGACGGTGACGTTGCGCTGATCACGCCGGAGCGGATCGCCGTGGTCGACTCGGTCGGGAGCGAAGCACAGCGTCCGCTGTGCCTCGTCAAGCCGCGCGACGACGACGCCGCGCTCGGCCCGTACCAGCATTTCATGCAGAAGGAGATCTTCGAACAGCCGAAGGCGATCGCCGCCACGATCGACGGCATCGACACGGTCTCGCCCGCGCTGTTCGGCGGCAGCGACAGCACGCGTGCGCTGCTGTCGAAGACCCGAAGCGTGCTGCTGCTCGGCTGCGGCACCAGCTACTACGCGGGCCTGACCGCGAAATACTGGCTCGAGGGCATCGCGGGCATCCCGGCGCAGGTCGAGATCGCGAGCGAATACCGCTATCGCGATACCGTGCCCGATCCGCGCACGCTCGTCGTCGGCATTTCGCAGTCCGGCGAGACCGCCGACACGATCGGCGCGATCGAGCGCGCGCGCGCGATGGGCCAGGACATGTCGATGGCAATCTGCAACGTGGCAACGAGTTCGATCGCGCGCAGCGCGCCGCTCAGCTTCCTGACACGCGCCGGAATCGAGCTCGGCGTCGCGTCGACCAAGGCGTTCACGACCCAGCTCGTCGCGCTGTTCCTGCTGACGCTCGCGCTCGCGCAGCAGCGCGGCCGGCTCGACGCCGCGCAAGTCGCGACGCACCTGAAGCAGCTGCACGAACTGCCGGAGCGCATCGGCCACGCACTCGCGCTGGAAACGCAGATCATGGGCTGGGCCGCGAAGTTCGCGCGCACCGAGAACGCGCTGTTCCTCGGGCGCGGCATTCACTATCCGATCGCGCTCGAAGGCGCGCTGAAGCTCAAGGAAGTGTCGTACATCCATGCGGAAGGCTATCCGGCCGGCGAACTGAAGCATGGCCCGCTCGCGCTCGTCACGAGCGCGATGCCGGTCGTCACGATCGCGCCGGACGACCGCCTGTTCCAGAAGCTGAAGTCCAACATGGCCGAGGTGCGCGCGCGCGGCGGACGGCTGTACGTGCTCGCCGGCCATCATCTCGAGATCGACGCCGACCGCGACACGCACCTGATCCGCGTGCGCGAATCGGGCGACGCGCTGTCGCCGATCGTCAACGTGATCCCGTTGCAGCTGCTCGCGTATCACGTCGGCTGCGCGCGCGGCGCCGACGTCGACAAGCCGCGCAATCTCGCGAAATCGGTCACCGTCGAATGATGCGGCGGCCGGTCGCGGCGCAGGTCGCCAGCGCGCGCCCGCATGCGTTCGGGCGCGCCGCCGCGTGGCGCGTCGCGACCGTGCTCTGCGGCGCGTGCTGCGCGTTCGCCGCGCCGTCGCAAGCGTTTGCCGGCGCGCCGGTCGTGCACACCGTGACCGTGGAGGCGCCGGCGTCGCCGCAGTCGCCGCAGTCGCCTCAGTCGCCGCAGGAGCGCGGCGACCCGCGGCGCTTCATGCACGGGATCGGCGTGGCCGACGCCGGCGACGGCCGGCGCTGGGTGTTCTTCAGCAGCTCGGGCATCGTGCCGCGCGGCGCACTGCGCAACGGCGACTGGCCGCATGACGTGTACGTCGGCGAATGGCTGCCGGGCAAGCCGCGCCTGCTGCGCGTCCATACGTTCATCAGCCGCCCGGAAGCGCAGGAGCCCGTGTCGATCGCGCAGAACCCGCGCGGCGACATCTTCGTCACGTTCGAGGACGGCTGGAACACGCCGCAGGTGGTCAGCCAGCGATACGGCGTCTATCGGCGCGACCTGAAGCCGGTCAAGCCCTACCCGAACGACGTCGAAGCAGGCGGCCACTCGGGCCACGTCGCCGCGGTGGGCGAACGCTACGTCGTGTTCTATTCCGCCGACTGGATCGACGGCGGCGGCATCGACAACCTCGGCACCGGCAACGGCGTCTACGTGAAGACCTACGATGCCGAAGGACGCGTGCTGAACCATGTGCCGGTCGCGCCGCACCGCCGCGAATGGTGGCCCGTGGTCGCGGGTTCGCCACGGCGCGCGCTGCTGGTCTGGCAAAAATACATCGAGGGCAGCACGGACGCGACGCTCGAATACGCGATGTTCGATCCGGTCACGGCGAAACTCGACATGCTCGGGCCGCTGAACGACACGATCCAGTACTACGTCTATTCGTCCGCGTATGTGCCGGCGGTCGACCGCTTCGTCGTCGTCACGACGACGGCGGACAATCGCGGCGTCGCGATGCTGATCGACCCGGACGGCCGCCGTCTGGCCACGCTCGACTGCCTGCCGGCGTCGGTGCGCGAGGCCGGGATCGGTGTCGACGGCACGCATGCCTATGTGCCGACCCGCGACGGGCGGCTGCTGACCCTGGCGCTTGCGCCGACGGGCATGTCGGTGAGCGGCGTGCAGCGTTCGCCGATTCCGTGGGGCTCGACCGGCATCGCCGGGTTCCCGGCACGCGGCGGGACGATGCATTTCGTGTCGCTGACGCCGTCCGGCGCACGCGAAGCGGATTTCGACACGACGCGGGAAACGCCGTTGCCGAAGGCCGACGCGCAGTGTTCGACGCATTGACGGCGACCCGGCACGTCGATCCGGCCCGACGCGCTCGATCCGCTCGTTCGCGCCTTTGCCCGAATCGCGCAGTGCGATCCCGCCGCGCGCATCGGCCGCGCTCGGCAGTCGCCCGGTAGTCGCCCAGTAGTCGGACTCGCAGCGGCAGCCCGGCCCGATTCCTCATACCGCTCCCGCGCCGAAGTCGCCAGCGCCGCCCGTACCGGATAGACTGTCGCCCGATTCCATCCATCGGCCGCGGCGCTCGCCTTTCTGCCGCCGCCGGAACGCCCCCACGGAGAACGAATGCTGAAGCGCCGGTGGTTTTCGCTGTTGCTGGTGACGGTGTGCCTGATCGCGACGCGCGCGTCCGCCCAGGGCTCGCTCGAACTCGAAACCGACGGCACGCCGCGCGTCCTGACGCGCCAGGCGCTGCTCGCGCGCGCCGACGCGACGGACATCCACGTGCCGCGCGACATCGCGTACGGCCGGCCGATGACGTTCCGCGCGGTACCGTTCGCCGCCCTGCTCGGCGACACGCCGCTGCCGGCGGACGGCGTGCTCGAAACGCGCGCGGCCGACGGTTTCGCCGCGCAACTGCCGCTGGATCTCGCGCGCCGCCGTGCGCCGGCCGGCGCCGTCGCGTGGCTCGCGATCGAGGACCCCGCGCACCCGTGGCCGAAGCTGCCGGGCAAGCAGGTCGGCGCGGGGCCGTTCTATCTCGTGTGGCTCGGGCCGGACGCGTCGTCGGTGCGCGGCGAGCAGTGGCCGTATCAGATCGTGCGCATCACGATCGAATCGTCGCCGCTCGCGCGCTGGCCGTCGCTCGCCGTCGATCCGGCGTTGCCGGCGAACGATCCGGCCCGCGCGGGCCAGCGGCTGTTCGTCACGCAATGCCTTGCGTGCCACCGCGTCGACGGCGCGGGCAGCAGCCAGGCCGGCCCCGACCTGAACGCACCGATGAATCCGGTCGACTACTTCCAGCCGGCCGCGCTGCGCCGCTACATCCGCAACCCGGCAGCGGTGCGCGACTGGCCGGGCCGCGTGATGCCGGCGTTCCCGCCCGATCAGTTGAGCGACCGGGAACTCGACCAGATCGTCGCGTACCTCGCGTACATGGCGCGGCGCAAGGCCGGCAAGTAAGCCGCGCCCGTCAGGTGCGCGTCACGCGCCCGGTTCCTGCGCGCTTTGCAGCACTGCGCGCAGCAGCACGTCGGCGCCCGCCGCCGACCATTCCGGCGTGATCGCCTCGGCTTCGTTGTGGCTCAGCCCGTCGACGCACGGCACGAAGATCATGCCGGTCGGCGCGACGCGCGCGACGTAGCACGCGTCGTGACCCGCGCCGGACACGATGTCCATGTGCGACAGCCCGAGCGCCTGCGCCGCATCGCGCACCGCGTCGATGCAGCGCGGCGCGAACGGCACCGGCGGGTACGTGAAGATCTGCTCGATCTGCGCGCCGAGCCCGGCGTCGGCCGCCACGCGCGCCAGTTCCGCACGCAGCGCCGCGTCGAGTTCGTCGAGCACCGCATCGTCGGGATGGCGGAACTCGACCGTGAAGAAACAGCCGCCCGGCACCGTGTTGCGCGAATTCGGCCGCGCCTCGATCATCCCGACCGTCGCGCGCGCATGCGGCGCATGGCGGCGGCCGAGCGCATCGACGAATTCGATCATCCGCGCGGCGCCCACGAGCGTGTCGCGCCGGAATTCCATCGGCGTCGTGCCCGCGTGCGCGTCGACGCCCGTCAGCGTCACCTCGTACCAGCGCTGCCCCTGCCCGGCCGTCACGACGCCGATCGTCCTGCCCGCGCGTTCGAGAATCGCGCCCTGCTCGATATGCAGTTCGTACGCGGCATGCACCGGATAGCCGCCGACCGGCTCGGCGCCCGCATAGCCGATCCGCGCGAGTTCCTCGCCGATCGTCCTGCCCGCGCCGTCGGCACGCGACAGCCCGTATTCGAGCGAATAGACGCCCGAGAACACGCCGGCCGAGATCATCGCCGGCGCGAAGCGCGAACCTTCCTCGTTGGTCCAGATCACGACGTCGATCGGGCGCTCGGTCTCGATGCCCGCGTCGTTCAGCGCGCGCACGACCTCGAGGCCGCCGAGCACGCCATAGATGCCGTCGTAGCGGCCGCCCGTCGGCTGCGAATCGGCGTGCGAGCCGGTCATCACCGGCGCGGCGTCGGGATTGCGGCCCGCGCGACGCGCGAACACGTTGCCCATCCGGTCCACCCGCACCGTGCAGCCGGCATCGCGTGCCCACTGCACGAACAGGTCGCGCGACTCGCGGTCGAGGTCGGTCAGCGCGAGACGGCAGACACCGCCCTTCGGCGTCGCGCCGATCTGCGCCATGCGTTCGAGCGATGCCCACAGGCGCGCGCCGTCGACGCGCGGCGCGATCGCGAGATCGTCACGCATTGCCGGCCTCCGGGGTGTCGTCGCGCGGCGCCGCCTGCAGCGCATAGCGGAAATCGCAGCGCTTGCCGCCCTGCATGATCGTGCTCGTGCGCGTCAGCGCGATGCGCGGGTCGTAACCCTCGATGAAGTAGCTGTCGCGCGCGCAGCTCAGCAAGTGGCCGATCTCGCCGAGCCCCATCGCGTGATACATCTCCGCGTAGCTGCAGCGATGCACGTCGTAGTCGTAGTGCGTGTCGTCCGCGCGGCGCACCTCGACGTCGAGCGCATCGTCCTTCTCCCACAGCACCTGCAGCGCGATGAACGACTGCACGCTCGTGCCGTCGGGCTCCTGCGCGGCGAACGTGCGGCCCGCGTCGACGGCCGCGCCGCGCACGGCCTCCGCGATCACGGCCTGCGCGCGCTCGGTGCCGAATTCGCGCTTCATGATCTCGTAGATAGGCTTGATGATTTCCGCTTCGATGCGGCGCCGCGCGAGGATGCCGAGGCGCGTGTCCTCGGGTGCCGCCGCGGATGCGTGGGTGGTGTCGGTCATGGGGTTCGTCTCCGTCGTCATTTCGTTGCCGGGTGCGCGCCGCCGAGCACGTCGACGACGGTCCACTTGCCGCCGCGCACCTGGTAGATCGTGAATGCCGGGTCCTTCAGGTTGCCTTCGCCGTCGAACGCGACCCGGCCGGTCACGCCGGGCCGGTCGATCGCGCGCACGGCCGCGACCAGCTTCGCCGGCTGCGTCGTGCCGGCCTTTTGCGCGGCCGCGATCAGCGTGGCCGCCGCGTCGTACGCGAACGGCGCATGCAGTTCGATCGGCGCGTTGAAGCGGGCGCGGTACTGGGCGTCGAACGCCTTGCCGCCCGGCATCCGGTCGAGCGGCAGGCCCGGTTCGAGTGCCGTCACGCCGTCGCCGTCCTTGCCCGCGAGCGACAGGAAGGTCTGGCTCACGAAGCCGCCGGCGCCGAGCAGCGGCGCGTTCACGCCGAGCTGGCGCATCCGGCGCGCGATCGGCGCGGCTTGCGCGTCGAGCCCGCCGAAGAACACGAGATCCGCGCGCTTGCCCTTGACCGCGGTCAGCACGCCGCTGAAGTCGGTCGTCTTGTCGTTCACGTACTGGCGGTCGACGATCGTGCCGCCGTTCGCCTGCACGCCCTTGATGAACTGGTCGGCGAGGCCTGCACCGAACGACGTGCGATCGTCGATCACCGCGATGCGTTGCGCCTTCAGCGTCTTCACCGCGTAGGCGCCGGTGAAATTGCCGCCCGCATCGTCGTGACCCATGATACGGAACGCCGTCGCGTAGCCCTGCTGCGTGTATTGGTGGCCGGTGGACGCCGGCGCGATCTGCGCAATGCCCGCATCGCGGTAGACGCGCGACGCCGGCACGCTGCAACCCGTGTTCCAGTGGCCGACGACGCCAATCACGTGCTGGTCGACGAGCTGCTGCGCGACCGCGACGGCCGTGCGCGGGTCGGATTGATCGTCGGCCGCGACGAGCTTGTAGACGACCGGCTTGCCGCCGATGCTCGGATGTTTCGCGTTCGCGTCGTCGATCGCGAGTTGCGCGCCGTTTTGCAGATCCTTGCCGATCCGCGCCGACGGGCCGGTGAGCGGCGCGGCGAGACCGATCAGGATCGTCTGCGGCGCGGACTGCGCGAAGGCGGGAACGGCGGCGATCAGCGCGGCCGCGGAGAATGCGAAGCTGGCGGGAAGAAAGGCGATTTTCATGTGCGGGGCTCGGGGATTCGAATCAAAACATGAAAAATATTAAATATTTGGCACGCTCACCCCAAATATTCAATTGTTGGATGCTTATGCCATTCCCGACACAATAGCGCAATAGCCTGTAAATAAAGGATATTTTTACGTTGTCGCTTACCCTGATTTTTCGATAAAATTCGACACATGAAAAATATCGAACAATTGCCGCACGATCCGCCGTTACGCGCCGTCCGCGCGTTCGAGGCATTCGCGCGTCTCGGGTCGGTCACTGCGGCCGCGCACGAGCTCGACATCACGCCGTCCGCGGTCAGCCACCAGTTGCAGCTGCTCGAGGTGTTCATCCAGACGCCGCTGACCGTGCGCGAAGGCCGGCTGCTCGCGCTCACCGACGAGGGGCGCGACTACTACCGCTCGATCAGCGCCGCGTTCTCGGTGCTGCGCAGCGCGACGCGCTTCGTGCGCGACCGGTCGTCGCTGCGGCAGATCACGATCAGCCTGATTCCGCTGCTCGGCATCGGCTGGTTCATCCCGCGGCTGCATGCGTTCCTCGCCGAGAACACCGACGTCGACGTGACCGTGCTGTATGCGCATCACCGCAACTATCGAAGCGACGCGTCCGACCTGTCGATCCGCTTCGGCACCGGCGACTGGCCCGGCTACCGCTGCGAGCGGCTGCTGCCGGGCGCGATGGTGCCGATGTGCAGCCCGTCGTTCCTGAAGCGCCACGGGCCGTTCCGCACGCCGGCCGATCTCGCGCAGGCGCCGCTCGTGCACGACGAGGATCGCAGCACCTGGGTCAACTGGCTGCAGGGCGCCGGCGTGCGGCACGTGTCGCATGCGGTGGGGCCGATGTTCGAGGACGGGCAACTGACGCTGAGCGCGGCGCGCGCGGATCTCGGCGCGGCGCTGCTGCGCGCGCCGCTGGTCGAGCGCGAACTGGCCAGCGGCGAACTCGTGAAGCTGTTCGACCACGCGCTCGACGACGGGCGCGACTACTACCTGTGCACGCGCGAGGATGCGGACATGCCGGACGGGGCGAGACGGCTCGCCGACTGGCTGAGGAAGATCGCCGCCTGAGCCCCCGCTCCGCCGCCTGCCGGCGGAACGGCGCGCTTGCCGGGCAAGCCGGTGACTTGCGGACGTCCGCACGTGTATATATGATATGCATATCATATATCGGAGGTTGCGATGAGCCGTATCCTGATCGATCTGTCGAATGGCCAGCTCGACGAACTGGCCGCCATCGTCGAGACTGAGCAACGCCCTCGCGCCGCGATCATTCGCGATGCGATCGACGCGTATATCGCGCAACACAAGCGCGCGCATGCCGATCACGTATTCGGCCTGTGGAAGGATCGCGCGGTCGACGGGCTCACCTATCAGGAGGCACTGCGTTCGGAATGGTAAAAGCACACATCGACACTCAAAGCGCGGCCAGGTATGCGGGCCGCGCGCTTCCGGCCGACGCCTGCCTCGTGCAGGTGCAGCAACGGCCGCCCCATGCCCCCACCGTATTCGGCCTGTGGAAGGATCGCGCGGTCGACGGGCTCACCTGGCAGGAGGCACTGCGTTCGGAATGGTAAGAGCCCTCTTCGATACCAACATCCTGATCGACTATCTCGGCGGCGCGGAGTCCGCGCGCGCGGAACTGGCCCGCTACGACTACCGGGCGATCAGCATGGTGACCTGGATGGAAGTCATGGTCGGCGCGACGGCCGGCGACGATGCGGCAATTCGCGCATGGCTTTCGTCGTTCGACATCATCCCGCTCGACAGCATGGTGGCGAACCGTGCCGTAACGATTCGCAAGGAACGTCGCATTCGTCTGCCCGATGCGATCGTCTGGGCATCGGCGCAAGTGAACGGCCTGTTGCTCGTATCGCGCAACACGAAGGATTTTCCCGTCACCGAACCGGGCGTCCGCGCGCCGTATCAGATCTAGCGCGAGCGGCGTCCGTCATGCGTGGCGGACAGCCGCGCGTCCCGCCGTCGCCGCGCGTCACACCGGCCGCCCCCATCCGCGCTCGGCCGCATAGGCGACCGTCGCGCGCGCCAGCTCGTTCGTGCTGTCGACCAATGCAAACGGCGTATCGCGCACCGCCCGCGCGGCGATCGGGATTTCCGTGCAGCCCATCACCGCGACGCCCACGTCCCGTCGCGCCAGCATCGCGAGCGCGCGCGACAGGCACCGCACCGACGCATCGATCTTCCCCGCCTTGACCGCCGCGATGCACGCGGCGATGTCGCGCTGCGCGGCCACGTCCGGCATCACGGGCTCGAAGCCGCGCGCACGCAGCGCCGCCTGGTAGAAGCCCGACACCAGCGTGCCGCCTGTGGCGAGCACGGCGACGCGCCGCACGCCGGCCGGCAACGCGGCCACCGACGCATCGACGATATGCAGGATCGGCGCCGCGCTGCGTTCGCGCAGCGGCGCATACCAGTGATGCGCCGAATTGCACGGGATCGCGATCACGTCGACACCGCAGCGGTTCAGCAGCGCGACGCCCTCGAGCAGCGCCGGCAGCGGATCGGGCCCGCCGTCGATGATCGCGCGCGAACGATCGGGCGTCTGCGTCAGGTTCGCGACGACCATCGGCAGGTGCTCCTGGTCGCAGCGCGCACGCGTCAGGCGCATCACGCGATGCATGAAGTCGACCGTGGCCAGCGGCCCCATTCCGCCCAGTACGCCGACGAGTGCCATGACGTCTCCTTCACGCGCGCGGCGGCCGCGCGCAGATCGCGGATACGACGGCCGAGTTGCCGATCACCAGCAACAGCGTCCGCAACATCTCGCAGAACGGATCGACCGCCACGAACAGCACGAACGCGGCCTCGAACGGCAGGTGCAGCGCCGCGCACACCATGCCGGTGAGCGACACCGTCACGACGCCCGACGTGCCCGTCGACGCGAACCCGGCCAGCACCGACGCGACCAGCACGACGCACAGCTCGCCGGGGCCGAGCGACCGCTCGTAGAGTTGCGCGACGAACAGCGTCGCACTCGCGTAATAGACCATCGGCCCGACGCGCAGCAGCGACACGGCGAGTGGCACGACCAGCTCGACACGCGCGCGGGCGAAGCCGAAGCCGTCGGCCAGGCACTCGATCATGCTCGGCATGCAGGCCACGCTGCTGCGCGTGGCGAGTGCCATCGCGAACGGCGTGCGCAAGCCGGCGAGCGTCCCGGCCAGCGTCGCGCCCGAGCGCTTCCAGATCACGGCGATCGCCGCCGCGATCAGCACGAGCGCGACGACGGCGAACGCGGCGACGAAGCGGACCATCGCCTCGAGCGGCCCGAACCCCGACGTGCCGATCTGCGCGGCGCCGCCGCAGAACAGCACGATCGGCGTCGGGTACGCGAGCCAGTGCATGATCTTCTGGCACGTGCAATAGACGGTCTCCAGCGTCTGGCTCAGCGCCGCCGAGATGCTGGCCGGCACGCGCCCCGACGCGAACCCGAAGAACAGCGAGAACACCAGCGCCTTCAGCGTGTCGCCGCTCGCGAGCGCCGCGAAGAAGTTGCCGGGCACCAGCGCGATCAGCATGTCGGCGAGGCCCGACGACTTCTCCGCGGGATCGCTGCCGTAGAGCGTCATCACGGTATCGCTCGCCGCGCCGTCGCTGCCGACCAGCGCGCCGAACGCCTTCAGCGTCGCGGTCGACAGGTGCTCGCCCGGCCGCATCGCGACCAGCACGACCGCGCCGACCGCGACGACGAACACCGACACGCAGCTGAAGATCGTGATCACGCGCAGCACGAGATCCGACGCGTTGCCGTCGCGCAGCAGCCGCTGCAGGCTGAAGATCACCGCGGCCGTCATGAACGGCAGCGCCGTCATCTTGAGCAGGCCGACGTACACCTGGCCCACGTAGTCGAATTGCGGCGCGGCCGCCGGCCACAATACGCCCGCCACGATGCCGAGCGCGAGGCTGCCGAAGACCGTCAACGGATGGATCGCGAGCGCATGCAGCCGCTCGATGCGCGGTGCGATCCTGATGTTCTCGTTCATGTTCATGTCAGCGACCCATCGCATCGAGCAGGGATTTCACGTCGAGCCGCTTGTTGCGCTCGGCCAGGAACTGGTTGACGAACGCAAGCAGCGTCGGCATGGACACCGGCACGCCGACGGCAAGCGCGTCGGTGAGGTCGTCGAAGGTCGCGACGCGCAGCCGGATCGGCGCGGTCGGGTCGTCCTGCATCACGCGCTTGATCGCGAGCTCGTCGCGATACACGGCCGTGACCGCGCCGGCGTTCAGCGCGTCGAGCGTCGCCGGCCAGCTCGGATAGGTGCGCACCCGCGCGGCCGGGAAATCGTTGCGCGCGTATTCGGCGTAGGCCGACCCCGCGACGACGCCGATCGTGCCGCGATAGTCGCGCACGACTTCGGGCAGCGGCCGCCCTTTCGCGAGTTCGGCGAAGCCGACGCGGTTGATCAGCAGCGCGCGCCGCAGGCTGATGTACGGCGTGCTGAAGCGCACCACCTGCGCCCGCGGCAGCGTGCGCGACAGCTTGCTGATCGCGACGTCGGCCTGCCCGGTCGCGAGCAGATGAACGACGTCGTCGAACGTGCGCGCATCGCGGTCGAACTGCACCGGCACGCCGAGCTTCCTGGCGAGTTCGTCGGCGAGGTCGATGTCGACGCCCGCCAATGCGCCGTTGCGCGACATGAAGAACGGCGGCTGATCTACGCCGAGCACCGCGACGACGAGCGTGCCGCGCGTGACGATGCGGGCAAACTCCGGCGCGAGCAGCCGGCCGTCGGGCATCTGCACGAGCCCGGTCGCCGTGGTGGCGGGCGCCGCCGGCACGGCCGGCGCGGCGGCATCGAGGGCCAGCGCCGGCGCGGCGCACGACACGGTCACGAGTACGCAGGCCGCGCCGCGCAAGGGCCGATGCAGGCATCGCCGCTCGGGGACGAACTCGCGGAACCAGGCAAGCAGCGCGCGCGCGGCGCGTCCGGAAAAGAGGTTCATGGCGGCAGTGGGACGGGGAGTATCGAACGACCGCGCGGCCGTTCGTGCAGAACGGGCGCCGGACCCTTGCGCGAGGTGCGGCACCCTCTCCCGGCGCCGCGCCCTCCCGCACGCCCAATGTGTCAGAAGCGCCGGCCGGCCGAAATCCGCCGGAAGGCCCGGCCCGAATGGCACGGGCCGCCCGGACGAGCCGCCGCGACGGGGCCGGATGCGGATAGAAATTCCCGATGCCGCGGATTGAAACAAGCAATTTCACAAACCAGGGGTGAACCCGGATACTGGCAACACTTCATCAACACCCAAGCAAAGGAACTCGCAAGATGCCGATCATCAACACCCAAATCAAACCGTTCAAGGCAACCGCATACCACAACGGCGATTTCGTGCCCGTGACCGAAGAGAACTTCAAGGGCAAGTGGTCCGTCGTCGTGTTCTACCCGGCCGACTTCACGTTCGTCTGCCCGACCGAGCTGGGCGACCTCGCCGACCGCTACGCGGAATTCCAGAAGCTGGGTGTCGAAATCTACGGCGTGTCGACCGACACGCACTTCACGCACAAGGCATGGCACGACACGTCGGACACGATCGGCAAGATCAAGTACCCGATGATCGGCGACCCGACGCTCACGCTGTCGCGCAACTTCGACGTGCTGATCGAGGAAGAAGGGATGGCGCTGCGCGGCACGTTCGTGATCAACCCGGAAGGCGAGATCAAGCTGTGCGAAATCCACGACAACGGCATCGGCCGCGACGCAGGCGAACTGCTGCGCAAGGTGCAGGCTGCGCAATACATCGCGGCACACCCGGGTGAAGTGTGCCCGGCCAAGTGGACGCCGGGTGCGGAAACGCTGACCCCGTCGCTCGACCTGATCGGCAAGATCTAAGGGTCGCCCGGCGCGCCTCGCTCGAGGCGCCCAACGAGCACCCAGCCGGCCGCCTTCCGCGGCCCGCACCCTCCTCCGGCACGACGTGCCCGAGCAGCCAAATCAATACGGAATCCGAAACGCCATGCTCGACGCCAATCTCAAGAACCAACTGAAAGCGTACCTCGAAAAGATCACGCGCCCGATCGAACTCGTCGCGTCGCTCGACGACAGCGCGAAATCGCAGGAACTGCTTGCGCTGCTGAACGAGATTGCGTCGCTGACGTCGCGCGTGACCGTGACCGAACGCCGCGACGATGTCGAGCGCAAGCCGTCGTTCTCGATCGGCGAACCCGGCAAGCCGGCCGGCATCCGCTTCGCCGGCATCCCGATGGGCCATGAATTCACGTCGCTCGTGCTCGCGCTGCTGCAGACGGGCGGCCATCCGGTCAAGCTCGACGACGACGTGATCGAACAGATCCGCGCGCTCGACGGCGACTACGCGTTCGAGACGTATTTCTCGCTGTCGTGCCAGAACTGCCCGGAAGTCGTGCAGGCGCTGAACGTGATGTCGCTGATCAACCCGCGCATCCGCCACGTCGCGATCGACGGCGCGCTGTTCCAGAACGAAGTCGACGCGCGCCAGATCATGGCCGTGCCCACGATGTTCCTGAACGGCGAATCGTTCGGCCAGGGCCGCAGCAGCGTGAAGGAAATCCTCGCGAAGCTCGACACGGGCGCCGGCGAGCGCGCCGCGAAGTCGCTCGAGAACAAGCCGGTGTTCGACACGCTGATCGTCGGCGGCGGCCCGGCCGGTGCGGCCGCGGCAATCTACTCGGCGCGCAAGGGCATCGCGACGGGCGTCGTCGCCGAGCGTTTCGGCGGCCAGGTGCTCGACACGATGGCGATCGAGAACTTCGTGTCGGTCCAGGAAACCGAAGGGCCGAAGTTCGCCGCGGCGCTCGAGCAGCACGTGAAGCAGTACGACGTCGACATCATGGACGTGCAGCGCGCCGACGCGCTGATTCCGGGCGACGTGCATCAGATCCGCCTGGCGAACGGCGCGGTGCTGAAGGCGAAGACGATCGTCCTCGCGACCGGCGCGCGCTGGCGCGAAATCAACGTGCCGGGCGAGCGCGAATACCGCAACCGCGGTGTCGCGTACTGCCCGCACTGCGACGGCCCGCTGTTCAAGGGCAAGCGCGTCGCGGTGGTCGGCGGCGGCAACTCGGGCGTCGAGGCCGCGATCGACCTGGCAGGCATCGTGAAAGCCGTCACGCTGATCGAATTCGGTGCGCAACTGCGCGCGGACGAAGTGCTGCAGCGCAAGCTGCGCAGCCTGCCGAACGTGACGATCGTCACGCAGGCGCAGACGACCGAGCTGACCGGCGACGGCAGCAAGCTGAACGGGCTCGTCTACAAGGATCGGCGTTCGGGCGAAACGAAGCGCGTCGATCTCGAAGGCGTGTTCGTGCAGATCGGCCTCGTGCCGAACACCGAATGGCTGAAGGGCACGGTCGAACTGTCGAAGCACGGCGAGATCGTCGTCGATGCGCGCGGTGCGACGTCGGTGCCGGGCGTGTTTGCCGCCGGCGACGTGACGACGGTGCCGTTCAAGCAGATCGTGATCGCGGTGGGCGAAGGCGCGAAGGCATCGCTCGGCGCGTTCGATCACCTGATCCGGCAGGACACGACGCCGGCTACGGCCGACGCGCCGCAGGCCGAAGAAGCGATCGCCGCGTAACGCGCGACGCACCGCACAGGTTCGTCTCTCTTGGCCCCGCATGCCCTGGTCGGCGTGCGGGGCCCTTTTTCATCCGGTGCGGAGCAGCACGGCGCGCGCGCTGCGGCGCCCTGCTCACTGGGTCGCGCCGGGCCCGGCGTTCGCCGGTGCGGGCGCCTTGATATTGCTCGACTGCCTGACCAGCTGGTCGGTCATCGCGGCAGCGACCGCATTCGCCCCCGCCGACGTGTGCTGCCGATCGCCGCTCGGCGTCGCCACGTATTGCGGCGCCGGCAACGACGGATCCAGCTTCGCCGATTCACGCACGAGCGCAGCGGTTTCCGGGGTTTCGGATTTCATGGCGGACGGTGCTGCCGCGTGTCGCTCGAGCCCGTCGCGTTTGCGCGCCGCGTGCTGCGGAGGCTGATACGCCGCCTGCTGGCTCGGCCGGGTTGCCTGCGCGGCCTGGGCCGGCGGCGCAGATTGTGCAGATTGCGCCGGCTGGGCCGATTGCGCTGCTTGTACCGGCGCTGGTACCGGTTGTGCCGGCTTGGCCTTCGGCGGGGTCGCATCCTCCGGCTCGATCGTCACGACGTGGACGGTCGGTGGCGGCGCACTCGGTTTCGCCGGTGGCGCCGGTTTCGCCGGTGCGGCGATGACCGGCGCGACGGCGGCGGATGCCGGTGCCGCATGCGTACGCGCAGCGGCCGCGGCGGGCGGCGCTACGGCCGCGGGTTGCGGCACGGCCGCGTCCACATGTGCGGACGGGACGGCGACGGGCGCGGGCGGCGCGATCGTGCCTTGTGCGGTGTGGCCGTCGTTCGCCGCGGTCACGGCGGCGGCAGGTGCTGCGGAATCGCCGATCCCGGCTTCCGCGATCGCGCGGTGGTCCGCACGCAGGAGCATCACGTAGCCGGTGCCTGCCGCGGCAACCAGCAAACCGCCGGCGATCATCAATGTCTTACGGGTACGAGTCATGCTTGCTCACCGATCCAAATCGACGTGAACAAGCCATGATACGCGTGCGTTCGCGCATGATCCCGCACGAATACAATTCGTTGCATTGACGTCGACCCCAAGAGCGCGGAGGCCGTACGATGCTGCGCGCCCTATCGTCTGACGGTTCGGCACCGTCTGCCTTCCGCCTTCAGATGCAGAAAATCGCGACCGCGATCCCGCCGAACAGCGCCCACTTGACGACGTAGTACACGGTGCGATTCCACGCCTTCAGCCGCTTGCCGGCGCGGCGAATCGCATACAGGTACTTGAATGCGTGATTGAGCCCGCCCGTGCGGTCGCCCGTTTCGTTCGGCGACGCGGCCGCGCGCATCAGCAGTTGCCCGAACGCATCGTTGATGCGCTGCGCCCAACGATATTTCATCGGGCGGTCGATGTCGCAGAACAGGATCACGCGATCGTGCGCGGTGCGATTCTCGGCCCAGTGCAGATAGGTCTCGTCGAACATCACGGCCTCGCCGTCGCGCCACGCATACGACTCGCCGTCCACGACGATCCGGCACGCGTCGTCGTTCGGCGTGTCGAGCCCGAGGTGGTAGCGCAGCGAGCCCGCATACGGATCGCGATGCAGGCCGAGCTTGCCGCCCGGCGGCAACTGCGCGAACATCGCGGCCTTGATCGACGGAATCCGCGACAGAATCTCGACCGTGCGCGGACACAGCGCCTGCGCGGACGGATGCGGCGCGTCGTACCACTTCAGATAGAAGCGCTTCCAGCCGTTGCGAAAGAACGAATTGAAGCCGATGTCGTTGTACTCGCCCGACGCCTTGATCCGGCTGGCATCGCGCAACGCGAGCGCCTCCTCGCGGAAGGTCCGCCATTCGCGCTGCAGCACGGCGAGTTCCGGAAAGTGCCGCGTGTCGAGAAACGGCGTGGTCGGCACCGACGAGAACGCGTAGGAAAAGCAGTTCAGCGGCGCGGTGAAGGTCGAGTGATCGGATAGTTGCCTGAACAACCTGTGCCGAACCTTGCCGCGCCGGTGCGTATGGACGACACACGCAATGAACACGATCAACAGGACCCAGCGCATCGATATTTCCCCCGTAAGTTGTTTTACGGAATTCTAGGTACGGGGAAAATTTCCTGCGCTGAAGCGCAGGCGGTGCGAGGTGCATCGGCAAGACGCGCAGAGGTTGCCGATCGAATCGTGCCGGCACGCCGAAAAGCCCGTGCCGACGGGCTTTTCGACGCAACCGGAATGCGCGCGCGGCGTGCTGCCGACCCGCGCGCATGCGGCGATTATTCCGGAAACGGTAACTCAGTTTGTCCGTCAGCGCGCATACCGAACGTGTTGAGCGTCATCGCCACGAGCGCGTAATAGCCGAGCAGCGCGACGAGGTTCACCACGGTCTCGTGGCCGAATCGCGCCTGCGCGCGCGCGAACGTCGCGTCGCTCACGCGCCGCGTGTCGTACAGCTCGGTCGCGAACGCATGGATCAGCGCATCGTCGTCCGATTCGAATGCCGGCTCGACGCCACGGCGGATCGCTTCGGCCGTCGCGGCCGGCACGCCGGCATCGAGCGCGATCGGTTGGTGGATGTGCCACTCGGCCTGCGAGCGCCAGCGCGCGGCCGTCACGAGAATCGCGAGTTCCGACAGCCGCAGCGGCAAACCCGTGCGATAGCGGCAGAACGCGCCGAGCCGCTGCGCGTGCTGCGCAAGCTCGGGGCTCGCGATCCAGCCGAGGAACGGCCCGTTCAGGTTGCCGCGCGGGCCGCTGAGAATGTCCGCGAGCACGGCCTTCTGCTCGTCGGTGGCCGATGCGGGATCGAAGGGAGGCAGTCTGTCTGTCATGGCGAGGGTTCGGTGAGGTCGTGATTCACGCGCCGGCCGACGCGAGCGCCGCGTCGATCGCGCCGGACAGCCGCTCGACGATCGTGTCGATCTGCTGCGCAGTGCAGACGAACGGCGGTGCGACCAGGATGTGATCGCCGTGCACGCCGTCGATCGTGCCGCCCATCGGATACACCATCAGGCCGCGCTGCATCGCCTCGCGCTTGACCGCAGCATGCAGCTTCAGCGCGGGATCGAACGTCGCCTTGCTGTCGCGATCGCGCACGAGCTCGACGCCGACGAACAGCCCGCGGCCGCGCACGTCGCCGACATGCGGATGCGCACCGTACTGCTCGCGCAGCGACGCCCGCAGTTGCTCGCCGCGCGCCTTCACGTTGTCGAGCAGCTTCTCTTCGGCGATCACGCGCTGCACTTCGAGCGCGGCCGCACAGGCGGTTGCGTGGCCGAGATACGTGTGGCCGTGCTGGAAGAAGCCCGAGCCGTCGACGATCGTCCGGTAGATGCGATCGCTCACCAGTGTCGCGCCGATCGGCTGGTAACCCGCGCCGAGCCCTTTCGCGATCGTCAGCAGGTCGGGCGCGACTCCGTCTTCGTCGCATGCGAACAGGTAACCGGTACGCCCCATCCCCGACATGATTTCATCGAGAATCAGCAGCACGCCGTACTTGTCGCACACCGCGCGGATCTTCTTCAGGTAGGTACGCACCGGCGGCACCGCGCCGGCCGTCGCGCCGACCACCGTCTCCGCGACGAACGCCGCGACGTTTTCCGCGCCGAGTTCGACGATCTTCTGCTCCAGTTCGTCAGCCAGGCGCTGCGCATACGCTTCGTCGGTTTCTCCCGCCTGCTGGTCGCGATACGCATAACACGGGCTCACGTGGTGCGCTTCGATCAGCAGCGGCAGGAACGGCTCGCGCCGCCATGCGTTGCCGCCGATCGCGAGTGCGCCGAGCGTGTTGCCGTGATAGCTCTGGCGGCGTGCGATGAAATGGCGGCGTTGCGGCTCGCCCTTTTCGACGAAATACTGGCGCGCAAGCTTCAATGCGGCTTCGACCGCCTCCGATCCGCCCGACACGAAATACACGTGTTCGAGGCCGGCCGGCGCGGCCTCGACGAGCCGGTCGGCCAGCTCCTCGGCCACCTCGGTCGTGAAGAACGACGTATGCGCATACGGCAGTTGCTGCGCCTGCCGCTTGATCGCATCGATCACGCGCTGGTTGCTGTGCCCGAGACACGACACGGCCGCGCCACCGCATGCGTCGATATAGCGTTTGCCGGTCGAATCGATGATCTCGATGCCGTCGCCTGCGACGGCGACGGGCAAGGTGGCGCGCGGAGCGCGATGGAAAACGGTCGTCATGCGTTGCCTCATGGTCAGGACGCGCAGGGCGCGTGCGCGGACGGCACGATGCGCGTCGCGAAGCGCTGCGTGCCGTGTTGATGAACGGTGAAGTCGATCGCGGTGTCGCGAATCGCGAACACGGCGGTCGCCAGCGTGTTTTCGTCGTCGGGATCGGCCGGATCGTCGCGATAGATCGGCAGCCCTTCCGGTGCGCGATCGCCGAGCACACGCAGCAGCGCAGCTTCGTCGATCGCATCGATGGCCGGCGTCAGCGCATCGACGCGCCGCTGGCGATCGCCGGACGATTGCGTGACGATCTGCGCTTCGGCCTCGCAGCCCGAATGCACGAGATGATTCGCGTGGCCGGTGAGTTGCGAAACGTCGACGACCGAACAGCGCGCGACGCTCGCCTCGATGCTCAAGAGCCGCGTATCGCCGGTCGCGCCGAGCGTGTGGTGAAAGCCGCTCGCGCGCGCATGGGTGCGCAGCACGTCGGCGGCTGCGTCGAGCGACGTCGCATCGAGCACCGCACGCGCGAGGATCATCCGCGGCACGCCGGCCGCGGGCGTGCGGATGCGCAGGTTGTTGATCGCCTGCGCGATGCCCGCGCGGTTCGCGGCGAACGTATGTCCGGGCAGCGAGCCCGGGTAATAGAAGCTGATGAAGCCCGGCTTGCCCTGCGGCTGCACGTCGACCAGCAGGCAACGCTCGCGCAGGTACGGATCGCCGTCCTCGTTGTGCGCGATCCAGCGCGTGCCGTGCGCGTCGCGCCCGGCGAGCGTCGTGCAGCCGTCCGGCGCGTTGTGGATCAGTTCGCCGCGGCAGTTCCACAGGAAGATGTCCTCCGCCGGCCAGCCGACGCCCGCCGCGATCCCGTCCAGTTCCGCGACGAGGTCGGGGTGCGCGGCCAGCGCGGCCTGCCGCAGCGCGGCGACGAACGGATGGCCGCGCCAGCGGCGCACGGCCTGCCATGCGCTGCTCTGCTGCATGTACGCATCGAACACGGGGCGGGCAAGCTCGCCGAGACGCACGCCGATGTCGAACGGTGTGCCGGCGATGACGGGGGAAAGGGAAAGCGGCATGTCGGGCAATTCGGTTTCGTTCAGGACACGTGTTTCAGGAATTCCTTCAGGCGCGGTGTCGGCGGCCGGTCGATCAGGTCGACCGGATGGCCGTCCTCGGCGATGCCGCCCTGATCCATGAACAGGAGTCGCGTGCCGACCCGCTTCGCGAAGCCGATCTCGTGCGTGACGACGATCATCGTCATCCCTTCGGTTGCGAGATCCTGCATCACTTTCAGCACTTCGTGGCGCAATTCCGGATCGAGCGCCGACGTCGGCTCGTCGAACAGCATCAGCCGCGGCCGGATCGCGAGCGCACGCGCGATCGCGACACGCTGCTGCTGGCCGCCCGACAGCTCCGACGGGTAATGATTCGCGCGCGATTCGAGGCCCACCTTGTCGAGCAGCGCCATCGCCTGGTCGCGCGCGTCGGCGCGCGACGCACCGCGCACCTGGATCGGCCCGAACATCACGTTCTCGAGCGCGGTCATTTGCGGAAACAGGTTGAACTGCTGGAACACCATGCCGGCCTCGAGCCGGATGTTGCGAATCGTCGACGCGTTGCCGCGCACGCTCTGGCCGTCGACCAGCAGCTCGCCGCCGGTGATTTTCTCGAGCGCGTTGATACAGCGCAACATCGTCGACTTGCCCGAGCCCGACGGACCGATCACGACCACGACTTCGCCCGCGTCGATCTTCAGGTCGATATGCTTGAGCACCGGCACATGGCCGAAGCTCTTCGACACGTTCTGGAATTCGATCATGCTCATAGGATCCTCATGCGCTTTTCGACGAGCCGCAGCGTCAGCGTCATCGCGCCGGTCAGCATCAGGTAGATGATGGCCACCGCGGTCCAGATTTCGACGGCCTGGAAATTGCCGGCAATGATTTCCTGCCCCTTGCGCGTCAGTTCGCCGACGCCGATCACGATGAACAGCGACGTGTCCTTCAGGCTCACGATGCACTGGTTGCCGAGCGGCGGAATCAGCCGCCGGAACGCGAGCGGCCCGACCACCTTCAGCAGCACGCGCGGCATCGACAGGCCCATCGCGAGCCCCGCTTCCGTCAGCCCCTTCGGGATCGACAGCAGCGCGCCGCGCACCACTTCCGCGAGATACGCGCCGGAATTCACCGTGATCGCGATGATCGCGGCCGTCAGGCCGTCGATGCGGATATGCGCGAGCAGCGGCAGCGCGAAGTACAGGAACATCACCTGCACGACGATCGGCGTGCCGCGGATCAGTTCAATATAAACCTGTGCGAGCACGTTCATCGCCTTCGGTCCGTATGCGCGGAACATGCCCGCGATCATCCCGACGACGAACCCGCCCACCAGCCCGAAAAATGCGATGAACACCGTCAACCGGACCCCGTCCATCAGGTCCGGCAACGCCGCCCAGATCGCCGACCAATCGAAATTCACGTGTCGCTCCCCGTTCGATTCAAGACCGGCGCGGCCGCCCGGCCGCGCCCTGTTGCGCCGTCACGCTCACAGCTTCGGCGGCTCGGCGCCGAACCACTTCTTGTAGATCTGCGCGTAGCGGCCATCGGACTTGATCTTCACGAGCGACGCGTTGACCTTCGGCACGAGCGGGCTGCCCTTCGGGAAGCCGATCCCGTACTTGTCTCCGCTCACCGGCTGGCCCGCGACCTTCACCTTGCCCTTGCCTTCGTTGTTCACGAAGAACAGCACGTTCGGCGTGTCGTGCATCGCCGCGTCGACGCGGCCGGCCTCGAGCGCGAGGTACGCCTGGTCGATGTTCGGGAACTGGCGGATCTCCTTCGGCTTCAGGTGCGCCTTGATCCAGTCGATCGTCGCGGTGCCCGTCTTCGCGGCGATCACCTTGCCGTTCAGGTCGTCGATCGACTTGATCGACGTGTTGTCGGCCTGCACCATCGCCGCGAGCCCGCTGTCGTAGTACGGCGCGGAGAAGTCGATCGCCTTCTTGCGCTCTTCCTTGATGGTCATCCCCGACAGCGCGACGTCGATGTTCTGCGTCTGCAGCGCCGGGATGAGACCCGCGAAATCCATCGGCTGGATCGTGTATTTCCAGCCCTGGTCCTTCGCGATCTCCGCCCACAGGTCGAGATCGAAGCCGACGTACTTGTCGCCCTGCTTGAACTCGAACGGCATGAACGACGTATCGGTCCCGACGACGAGCGTCTTGGTATCCGCGTGCGCGATGCTGGCGCCGAGCGCGGCGACCACCGCGACGGCTTTCAGGAAGGAACGGCGACTCATGGCATTTCTCCGCATGGTTGAGCGATGTAACCGGCCGGCTGGCCGGGGAACGACGACATCAAGCCGCACCGCAACATGCGATGTTGAATTAGACATTAGTGCAACAAGTGTTGTCAACACGGATACTACGACAACAAAAAAACGCGCAACAGGTAATTGCATCGAGACAAACCCGCGCGGGACGGGCGGGATTGGTCGGAGGAAAAGGCGGGGGAATGACGGCGGGAGCGCGCAGCGCGGCCTAGACTCGGGGATGAGGCGGGCGAGCGGTATTTGCCGGCAACCGCCGCCGCTCAACGAACGGAATAAACTTCGAGCGGCCACGCCGCCCGGCACGACTTCAACGCGACATCCGTTACGCCGCCACCCCGCTCGCCTGATGCGAAACCAGCCGCGCATACGCACCCTGCCGCGCGATCAGCGCCGCATGCGTTCCCGCCTCGATGATCCTGCCGTGCTCGAGCACGAGGATCGTGTCCGCGTTGCGGACGGTCGACAGCCGGTGCGCGATGATGATCGAGGTCCGCTGCGCCATCAGGTCCTCCAGCGCCGCGCGGATCTGCTGCTCGCTGATCGTGTCGAGGTGCGACGTCGCTTCGTCGAGGATCAGCACCGGCGCATCCTTCAGGAACGCACGGGCGATCGCGACGCGCTGGCGCTGTCCGCCGGACAGCTGCACGCCGCGCTCGCCGACCCGCGTCGCGAGCCCGTCGGGCAGCCGCGCGACGAATGCGCCCAGCGCCGCGTGGTCGATCGCGCGCCGGACGTCCTCGTCCGATGCATCGTGCGCCGCGAGCCGGATGTTCGCTTCGAGCGTGTCGTTGAACAGATAGGTATCCTGCGCAACCAGCGCGATGTGCCGGCGCAGATCGTCGAGCCGCAGATCGCGCAGGTCGACGCCGCCGAGCGTCACGCGCCCGTGCTGCGGATCCCAGAAGCGCAGCAGCAGGCTCGCGACGGTCGACTTGCCGGCGCCCGATGCGCCCACCAGCGCGACCGTGCTGCCGGGCGGCACCTCGAAACTCACGCGATCGATCGCCGGCACGCCGCGGCCCGGGTACGTGAAGCCCGCGTCCTCGAACCGCACGGTCGCGTCGCCGGACAGCGCATGCGCGCCGTCGACGACCGTCACCGGCTCCTTCTCGAGCGCGCGCAAGCGCCGCGTCGATGCAATCGTGTCGGCCAGCTGCCGCGCGACCTGGCCGATCTCGGCCACCGGCATGAAGGCGGCCACCGCGACCAGCACCAGCAGCGGCAACGCTTCGTGCGCGAACCAGCCGCGCGCGCACAGCAGCGCGCCGAGTGCCGCGACGGCCAGCCCGCCGAGCCCGCTCGCGACTTCGAGCGCGGCGCTCTGCGCCGACAGATCGTCGAGCAGCTTCGCGCGCTGCTGCCGGTACGCGTCGGCTTGCGCGACGAACGCGGCACGCCGGCGCGCGAGTGCCTGGAACGCGGTCAGTTCCGCGAGCCCCTGGATCGTTTCGGTCAGGTGCGCGCCGAGCAGGCCGAGCGCCTCGCGTGCGCCGGTACCGAGCCGGTCGACGTCGCGCCGCGCCAGCACGGGCGCCAGCCCGGCCCACAGCAGGAACGGCAGCAACACCAGCGCGAGCGGCCATGCGACCGACGCGAGCAACACCAGCACGCCGGCCGGCACCAGCACCGCGACGAACGCCGGCGCGAGCGTATGCGCGTAGAAGTATTCGACGGTCTCGACGTCCTGCGTCGCGAGCGCGACCAGGTCGCCTGAGCGGCGCCGCAGCAAACCGGCCGGCGCGAGCCGTTCGAGCGTCGCGAACAGCGCGATGCGCATCTCGGCGAGCAGCCGGTACGCGATGTCGTGCGCGAGCCACGATTCGAGCCAGTGCAGCACCGCCGCGACCGGCGCGACGACCAGCAGCGCCGCGACGAGCGCGCCGTTCGCGTGTCCGTCCGACACGCCGCCGACCACCCGCGCACCGATCACGCCGACGCCGATGAACGCGAGCACGCGGCCGATCCCGAACAGCACGGTCAACAGGACCTTGCCCTTCCACGGACCGACGAAGCGCAGCAGCGCGCGCAACGTTTCGGGCCAGCCGATCGTCGCCGCGTCGTCGTTCAGCGGCCTGACCTGCGGGCCCGATGCGGCATGCGCGCCCGCGCCGCCGGTCATCGCGGCCGTGCCGACGGCTTCGGCGGCGGCCTCCAGTTGAGGCCCCATCAGCTGGCGATACGGGCCGTCGCGCGCGATCAGTTCCGCGTGCGTGCCCGCGTCGACCACCCGCCCCTGGTCGAGCACCAGGATGCGATCGGCGCCGATCACGCTGGACAGCCGGTGCGCGAGCACGAGCGTCGTACGCCCGCGCGTGAGCCGGTCGAGCGCCTGCTGGATCAGCGCTTCGTTCTCCGCATCGACCGACGACAGCGCCTCGTCGAGCAGCAGGATCGGCGCATCGCGCAACAGTGCGCGCGCGATCGCGATCCGCTGGCGCTGGCCGCCCGACAGCATCAGCCCGCGTTCGCCGATGCGCGTCGCATAGCCGTCGGGCAGCGCCGAGATGAAATCGTGCGCATTGGCGGCTCGCGCGGCCGCGATCATGTCCGCGTCGCTCGCATCAGGCCGGCCGAGCCGCAGGTTGTCGGCGACGCTGCCGTCGAACAGCGTCGCGTCCTGCGCGACCACCGCGATCATCTCGCGCACCTGATCGGCGTCGAGCGTACGCACGTCGTGCCCGCCGATGCGGATCGTGCCGCCCTGCGCATCGTGCTGGCGCAGCAGCAGGCGCACGATGGTCGACTTGCCCGCGCCGCTCGGGCCGACGATCGCGACCGTCTCGCCTTCGCGCACCGTGAAGCCCAGCGCCGCATGCGCATCCGCGCGACGCCCCGGATACGCGAAGCTGACGCCGTCGAACACGATCTCCGGCCGCAGGTGCGGCACGCGCGGCGCCGCGGCGGCCGGCGTGTCGCTGCCCGCATCGAGCAGCGCGTGAATCGCGTTCGCCGCCGACTGGCCGATCATCCCCTGGTGCAGCACGCCGCGCAGGTCGCGCAGCGGCCGGAAGATTTCGCTGCCGGCCATCAGCACGATCAGCAGCGCCTCGAGGCTCATGTCGCCGTGGCGCACGCGCCATGCGCCGACCGCGATCGCCGCCGCCGCGCCGAGGCCGGTGCCGAGATCGGTGAAGAGCCGCGTCAGCAGCCCGAGCGCGAGCACCCAGAACGTGCTGTCGCACAATGCGCGCGCCTTCGCCGCCAGCTTCGCGCCGAACGCGCCGCTCTGCCCGAACGCCTTCAGCGTCGGCAGGCCCTGCACCGCGTCGAGAAACTCCTCGCCGAACGCCTTGAACGCGGCCGAGCGGGCGAGCGCCGCGCGCCGGTCGGCGCGATGCACGAGTTGCGGCAGCGCGAGCGTGACGAGCGCCGCGACCAGCAGGATCGCGGCCGTCGGCACGTCCCACCATGCGAGCACCGCGAAGATCATCACCGGCGCGCACGCGGCGATCACGAGTTGCGGCAGGTAGACGCCGAAGAAGGTCTGCAGCTGTTCGACGCCGTCGACGACAGCCAGCATCACGCCGCCCGTGCGCTCGCCGCTGAACCATGCGGGGCCGAGCGTCGCGATCCGGTCGAATAGCCGCGCGCGCAGCGTGGACTGCACACGCCCGGCCGTCTGCTGCGCGAGCACCGTGCGGCGATGGTCGAGCCATGCGCGCAGCAGCACGCAGGCCGCGGTTGCAACGACGGTTTCGGCGATATCGCGCGCCGGCGCGCCGGCAAAGACAAGCGCGAGCACACGGCCGAGAAACACGAACCGCAGGATGCCGACACCCATCGCGAGCAGCCCGAGCGCGACCGCGGCGGCGACCCGCCAGCGCAATCCCGCCATCATCGCCCATAGTCGTCGGTCGAAATACATGAAGCCCTCCGGTCGGTTTTTTCGTTCGATTCGATTGACCGGACCAAGGCTACCCGCGCCCCCGACGCGCGGCAAAAGATGATTTTTCAACGGGTGTTGAGTCAACTACAATACCCCGCATGTCGCACCTCCCACCCCTCAGCGCGCTGCGTGCTTTCGAGGCGGCCGTCCGCCTCGGCGGGTTCGCACGCGCGGCGGCCGAGCTGAACGTGTCGACGAGCGCGATCAGTCACCAGATCCGCGCGCTCGAGGAATCGCTGGGTGCCCGCCTGCTCGAACGCAGCACGGGGCTCGGCGGCATCGGCCTCACGCAAGCGGGCGCCCGCCTGCTGCCGGCCGTCAGCGATGCGCTGTCGAAGCTGACCGACGCGTGCGCCGAGATTCGCGGCACCACCGCGCAACGGCTGACCGTGTCCGCCAACGCGCCGTTTTCGTCGATGTGGCTCGCGCGCCGCCTCGCGGAATTCTCGTCGCTTCATCCCGACACACCGCTGCACGCCGTCGTGGTCGACGACGAACCGGATTTCGCGCGCAGCGGCGTCGATCTCGCGATCGTGCACGTGCCCGCGCACCGGCTGCGCGCCGACGACGACATCCTGATGCGGGAGACCGTGTTTCCGGTGTGCAGCCCCGAGCTGTTCCCGTACGCATCCGGGTACGTGTGCCGCTCGCGGCTGCTGCAGGAGATGCACGAGGACAGCCCCGAGATCGATTGGCGCAACTGGGCCGTGCACTTCGGCCTGCCGGACGACTTCGAGACGAAGATCGTCCGTTACAGCAGTTTCAGCCAGGTGATCGGCGCGGCGGTCGGCGGCGCGGGCATCGCGCTCGGCCGCGTGCCGCTTATCGAGCCCGAACTGCGCAGCGGCCGCCTGGTGCCGCTGGTGCCGGGCCTCGAGCGCGATGCGTCGTGGCGCTTCGTGCTGCGCCGCAATCCGTCGGCGCGGCACCGGCTGCTCGATCCGTTGATCGCGTTCCTGCGCCGCGAAGCCGATGCACCGCCGCTCCAGCGCGCGAAGATCGTTGCGCCCGCATCCAACGACAGTCACGCGCGCGACGCGGGCGGCGCGTAGCGAGCCCGCGCGCACAGCGGGCGCAGGCATCGCCGGTTCGCTACCGCGTCACGGCGTCGCGAAGAACAGCGCGACGACGCACGCCATCCCGCCGGACCACACGAGCGAACGCAGCGACGCCCAGTTCAGCAGGTACATCAGCGCATAGACGACGCGAATCGCGACGAACCCCATCGCGAGCTGGTCGACGTGGTGCGCATTCGCGCCGTTGTGCCATGCGACGACCAATCCGGCCGTGAACAGCGCCAGCGCTTCCCACGCATTCTGGTGCGCGGCCTGCGCCCGCGCGCGCCAGCCTTCGAGCTTCGCGAGGTACTCGCGCGGCGTGTGGTTGTCGTAACCCTTGCGGGCCTTGGCCAGGAACGTCATCGGGAACGGCAACAGCGCCGCGATGAACAGGCACAGCTGGGACGTCGTCATCAAAGTCCCCTCCTTTATGATTACATTGATCAATGACATGGTCGCGCAGAGCTTAGCATTGCGTCGCGCCGTTCGCGCACCGGTTTTCTAGACGGGAGACTCGGCAAGGCAGGCTGGCGAAGGCCGTGTCGACATGGGTCCGGTACAAAAAATTCCACCAAATCGCCGACAAATACGTTAATTAAAACTGGTCGAACACCAATAAGATAGCGCTCAACACTGGCTGGGTGCGCAAACGCACCAGCCACTGACCCGCGCCGCCGCGCGCGCACCGAACGACTTTCGACCCGAGCCCGCCCATGCCCCGTCCCATCGTCGCCCATATCCGTCCCGACGCCGTCCGCCACAACCTCGACTTCATCCGCCGCACCGCCGCGCAATCGCGCGTATGGGCCGTGATCAAGGCCAACGCCTACGGTCACGGGATCGAGCGGATCTACCCGGGCCTCGCGGCCGCCGACGGCATCGCGCTGCTCGATCTCGACGAAGCCGTGCGTGTGCGGGAACTCGGCTGGGACAAGCCGGTGCTGCTGCTCGAAGGCATCTTCGAGCCGGCCGACGTCGAACTGGCCGATCGTTACCGGCTGACGGTGGCCGTGCACTGCGACGCGCAGCTCGACCTGCTGATCGCCGCGAAGCCTCGGCAACCGATCGACATCCAGCTGAAGATGAACTCCGGGATGAACCGGCTCGGCTACCGGCCCCACGCATTCCGTGCCGCGTGGGAGCGCGCCGCGGCCGCGCCATCGATCGGCAAGATCACGCTGATGATGCATTTCGCAAACGCCGACGAAGGCGAAGTCGACTGGCAGCTCGAGCAGTTCGATGCGGCCACCGCCGGGATTCCGGGCGAGCGCTCGACATCGAATTCGGCGGCCGTGCTGTGGCATCCGCGCGCGCATCGCGACTGGGTCCGGCCGGGCACGATCCTGTATGGCGCGTCGCCGACCGGCGCGTCACGGCACATCGCCGACACGCCGCTGATGGCCGCGATGACGCTGACCAGCAAGATCATCGGCGTGCAGACGCTCGCGCCGGAAGAAACGGTCGGCTACGGCCGCCGCTTCACCGCCGACCAGCCGATGCGGATCGGCGTCGTCGCGTGCGGCTACGCGGACGGCTATCCGCGCCACGCGCCCACCGGCACGCCGATCGCGGTGGACGGCGTGATGACGCGCGTCGTCGGCCGCGTGTCGATGGACATGCTGACCGTCGACCTGACGCCGTGCCCGGATGCCGGCATCGGCTCGAGCGTCGAGCTGTGGGGCGATCAGGTGAAGGTCGACGACGTCGCGGAAGCCAGCGGCACGATCGGCTACGAGCTGATGTGCGCGCTCGCGCGCCGCGTGCCGGTCGTGGTCGTGCCGTCCGGCGCGTCGACGGTGCAGCCGGCGCCGCGCACGGGCAGCTACGGGCGATGACCGGGGCGCGGATGCGGCGGCACGCTCGCGGGTCGCTGCGCATCCGGACGCTTGGAATCCGCTTGCGGGCCGCGTCGGGCGGTCCGCTTGTTTTGTGCGGTCTGCTTTTGCGGCCTGCTTTTGCCGCATGTGCCGACGGCGAAGCACCGGCGGGACGCAGGCCCCGCCCGCCCGCGCAACCGGGCCACAGGCGCCGCGCGCTACGAACTACGCACGCCACGTCGGCTTGCGCTTCTCCAGGAACGCATCGATCCCCTCGCCGGCGTCCTCTTCCATCATGTTGCGCGCCATCACATCGCCCGCAAAAGCGTATGCGTCGTCCAGCGGCAGTTCTCGCTGCCGGTAGAACATCTGCTTGCCGTAGCGCACCGCCGCCGGGCTCTTCGCGACGATCTCCGCGACCTTGCGCGCGACGGCCGCGTCGAGCGCATCCTCGGGCACCGCTTCGTTGACGAGCCCCCACGCGGCGGCCGTCGCCGCATCGATGAAACGCCCGGTGACGAGCATGTCGAACGCGCGCTTCGCCGACACGTTGCGGCTCAACGCAACGGCAGGCGTCGAACAGAACAGCCCGACGTTGATTCCGGATACCGCGAAGCGCGCGGTGTCGGCCGCCACGGCGAGATCGCACGCGGCGACGAGCTGGCAGCCGGCCGCCGTCGCGATGCCCTGCACGCGCGCGATGACCGGCACCGGCAGCGCGCGCATCGCGAGCATCACGCGGCTGCATTGCGCGAACAGCGTGCGGTAATAATCGAGTTCGGGCTTGCCGCGCATCTGCCGCAGGTCGTGGCCCGCGCAGAACGCCTTGCCCTGCGCGGCGAGCACGACACAGCGCACGTGCGGATCGGCGGCCAGCGAATCGAACGCGTCCTGCAGGCTCGCCAGCATCGCCTCCGACAACGCGTTGAACTGTTGCGGCCGGTTCAGCCGCAGCGTGACGACGCCGTCGTGGGCCTCGCGCAGCAGGATCGGTTCGGCTGTCTCGTGACTGGATTCCATGATGCTCCGCTCGATGGGGTTCGATCGGACGCGAACCGGCGGCACGGGCAACACGCGTCCGGATTCGCGATCGACATGATCACGAATCGTCCTCCAGTTTGCGCGCGACGTCCAGCGAAGCGGACGGACCGCCGGCGCAGCAGACGTTCGCGGGAATCGGGCTGCGCGTCACTCGCGTGCGTGGTCAGGGTCGCGTGCAGGAGCGCACATCGCGAATTTCGCCCGTCGCGCCGTCCTGAATGCGGATCGCACCGCCCTGCGCGCACCCGGCACGCTCGCCCGCGAACGTCCCGTTGCAACCGGCGACGCAGCGGTCGCGCGTTCCGGACCGCAACGTTGAACGCTCAAGCGGTATCGAGCCCGCTCCCGCCGAATATCGGCTCAGCCCGCGAGCTTCTTCAGCGCGTCGAGCACCGCGTCGCCCTTGAACGGTTTCACGATCCAGCCCTTCACGCCGGCGGCCTTGCCGCGCTCCTTCATCGCCGGGCTGCTTTCGGTCGTCAGCATCACCACGTTGACCGACGTGTTCGCCAGCTCGCCGCGGATCTTCTCGACCATCGTCAGGCCGTCCATGTTCGGCATGTTCACGTCGCTGATCACGAGGCGCACGCCGGGCGTCGCCTTGAGCTTCGCGAGCCCGTCCTTGCCGTCCACCGCCGTCGCGACGTCGAGCCCGTGATTGCGCAGGAAACCCGCGACTTCGTCACGCACCGTGCCCGAATCGTCGACCACCAGAATCTTTGCCATGCCGTCTTCCCCTTTCGTCGTTGCCGACTTCAACATTCAAAACAGTTCGAGTTCGCCCGATTCGACCATCGGCCCCACGTCCTGCACGGATTCGCGGAAATCCTCCGGCGACCAGCTCAGGCTGAACACGAAACGCTGGTCGAGCCGCACCGACCGCCCCGATGCGGGGTCGGTCATCCGGTACTTGAAACAGAGCTGCGGACAGTCGCCGCCGAACGAAATGAACTTCTGCTTGTGATTGACGACGAGCGGCACCTGCACCGGATGGCGCGCAAGGGCCTCCGCGTCGCCGAGATAGCGGTTCTTGAACGCGCCCCACACGAGGTTGGTCAGCTCGCCGAGCACGCTGTTCACGTCGCGGAAATCGGGTGCGCGGCCGTCGTCGCGCGTGCCGCCGATCATGTCGAGCAGTGGCTGCTCGCTCGTCTGCAGCAGCATGTAGCCGCGGCACCATGCGCTTTCCAGCGCGATCAGGCTGAACACCTCGCCGAAGATGATCTGGTCGCGCACGATGCACGGCGTGTCGCGCTCGATCGTCATGCCGGGGAACAGGCTGTCGAGCCGCGCCTCGGTGATCTCCGCGATGCCGCGCACCAGTGCGTTCGGGTAGTCGCGGCCGAACAGGTACTCGTCGATCGCGCGCTTGAGCGGCGTCAGGTCGTCGGCGACGTAGGCCGCGCACGCGACGCGCGCGAGCGCATCGGGCAGCCCGTCGCGCGACGCGTCTCCATTCGACATGCGGCGCAGGATGATCGGCAGCTCGGGTCGCAGCGCATCGATCTGCGTCGCGACGATCGCGCTTTCGTCCGGCGAGCCGCCGTAGTCCTCGGCGAGCAGGATCGCGCCGAGATCGATGTTCGAGCGCAGCACCTTCAGCAGCCGGTTGCGCCGCACGGTCAGGCCGACCAGGTTGTGCTCGTCGCAGAAGCGCTTGAGCGTTGCCGCATGCGCGCGGCTGTCGTCGAGCACGAGCACCTTGCTGACGGGTTGATCTACGGTCATGTCGCGGAGTCCTCGCAATCGGTCAAAACAGTTCGAGCTCGCCGCCCGTGTCCACGCTCGCCGCTTCCGACACGTGGAAATCGACCGGCGCGTTCGCGCATACGCACAGCGTCGCGCCGATCCGCACGTCGCCGTCGAGCGTCACGTCGTACGCGGCCACGTGGCCGGGATTCAGCGCCTGCAGGTAGTCGATGCTCGCGCCGCTCAGCAGGTAAGGCGTCGACATCCCGAGATCCGGGAACGGCACGGTCAGCGCCTGGTTGATCGCGCCGCAGCACAGGTTCGCGACTTCCATGAACGCTTCGGGCAGCGGCCGCTGCGCGCTCGCGCCGGGTGTCGCCGCAGCGAAATGGCGGCGCGTCGGCTCGTCGTCCCGAAAGCGCAGCGCGAGCAGCAGCCGGAAATGCAGCGCCGAGATCGTCAGCACTGCGACGTGTTCCGCGATCTTCGGCATCGCGCGCGACTTCGTGCGGGATGGGTCATGTGACGCACCATGTGCGTCGTCGGCAGCCGGCCGGATCTCGCATGCGCCGCCGGACGCGAGCCGCGTGCGCGCCGCATCGAAGAAGATTCGCTCGAAACCGGCCCGGGCCTGCGCACTGATCACGCCGCCGCTCCTTCGAGCCGCGCATGCAGCTGCCCGGCCAGCGTCTCGACCGTCGCGAGCGCGGCCGTGATCATCTTGCCGCCGGCCTGGATGTCCTGGAACGTCGCGGCCGTCACGAGATCGTTGCGGTTCAGGCTGTCGCGATAGCTGTTCGACAGTTGCTGCGAGCGCGCGGCAAGCCCGCGCACCTCGCTCGCGACGATCGAGAAGCCGCGTCCCGCGGCGCCCGCGCGCGCGGCCTCGATCGATGCGTTCAGCGAGACGATCGACACGTGCGCGACGATCGCCGACAGCTCCTGGTTCTTCGTGCGCATGTCCTGGTTCTGCGTGGTCAGCGAGATCATCTGCTCGTGCCAGCGCTCGAACGTGCCGGCCAGCCCGCGCAGCCGCGCAGCTTCGTCGGCGAGCTTCGCCGCGTGCTGCGACAGCGCGGCGCGCTCGGCCGCGAGCGCCTGCAGCGCGTCGCGCTGCTCGCCGGTGCCGGCTGCCTCGCGCGCCCGCGTTTCCTCGAGTTCCGTTTCGCGGCGCGTCCATGCCTGTGCGGCTTCCGCATGTGCGGCCGCGGCTTCGTCGGCCCGCGCATCGGCCGCATCGAGCGCGGCGCGCAACGCGTCCGCTTCGCGCGTCAGCGCGGCAACGAGCCGCGCGCGTGCGATGCGCCACGCGAACGCGGCGATCGCCGCGACCACGAGGCCGCCCGCCAGCGCGGCACCGATCGGGATCATCCACGCTTGCACGATCACTCCGTTGCGTCGACGTTCACGGCGTGCGCCGGCTGCCCGACTTCGCGCGCCGCAGCGTTGGCCACGCCGTTGACCGCACCGTCCGCCGCGAAACGCGCCGGCAGCGACACGATCGTCTCGAACGCGCGATACGACGCGCCGACGCGATCGTCGGTAAAGCGCAGCGCGATATTGCCGCCGTCGCGCTTCAGGAAGTTGCGCACCGCGTCCATCCCGACGCCGCGCCCCGATACCTCGGTCACCGCGCGCGCGGTCGAGAAGCCCGGGCGGAAGATCAGTTCGGCCACGGCTTCGTCGGTCAACCCGGCTTCGTTGCCGGCGTCGATCCAGCCGCGCTCGCGCGCGATCCCGCGAATCCGGTCGAGCGCGAGGCCGCGGCCGTCGTCGGCGAGCACGAAGCGCAGTGCATCGCCGTCGACGTCGACCGCGATGTCGATCTTGCCGGCCGGCGCCTTGCCGGCCGCGCGACGCTCGTCCGACGTTTCGATGCCGTGGTCGATCGCGTTGCGCAGCAGGTGCATGAACGCGTTCGTCAGCGTCGCGCCGATCTCGCTGCGCACGCGATGGCCGTTGCTGTCGATATGCACGACGGGCGCCGGCTTGCCGAGTTCGGCCGCGAGCGACGGCAGCGATTCGATCACGCCGCCCAGCGCATCGCCGATGCCCTGCGTGCCGAACTGGCTCAACAGGCGGCGCACCGAATCGCGCGCCGCGTGCCAGTCGCCCGCGTTCGCCGGATCGGCGCCGTCGAGCATGCGCAGGCTCTCGCTGATGTGCGCGCGCTCGACCATCAGGTAGTCGGCGCCGCCATGCTGCGACGCCTCGCCGTGGCGGCCGAGCGTGACCGCGTTGATCGTCGCGTAGCGGTCGACCGCCTCGCGCACGCGGGCGAGATCGTCCATCAGCGCATCGCGGTTCCACTCGGGGCCGCCGTCGGCGCGGCGCAGCGATTCGTACGCCTGCTCCGCTTCGTGAACGATGTTGGTCAGGTGCTGCAGGCTGTACGTGCGCGCATTGCCCTTGATCGTGTGCATGTTGCGGAACAGCGCCGCGACGATCGAGTGATCCGCGCGTTCGTGCTGGCGGATCATCCGCTCGTTCTCGCTGAGGAAACCCTTCGCGCTGTGCACGAAGTCGTGGAACTTGTCCTGGCTGATCGACAGGATCTCGCCGATCATCTCGAGGCGGCGCTGCTGCTCGCCGGCCTGCGCGGTCAGCTCGCGGATCTCCGTCACGTCGCGCACGCACAGCATCAGCCGCACGACCGTGTCGGTCTCGTCGGTGATCGCCGACCAGCTCAGGTCGAGCCATTTCTCGCGGCCGTCCGGCATCCGCTTCGCGACTTCGTTGACGAGCAGGTGCTCGTTGAACGCGAAGTTCATGCTGTCCTCGCCGAGGCACGCATGCACGGCCGCGTCGACCTGCGAGCGCGCGTCGGAACCGATGCCCGAATCGTCGAACACGAGTGCCATCAGGTCGCGGCCGGCGATGTCGTTCGTTTCGAAGATGGTTTCGAGGTAAGCCGAATACTCCGCATGCACGACCCCGCCTTCGACGACCGTCAGGATCCCCTGCTGCATGTTCTGCAGCATCGCCTGGATGTCAGCCGTCTTCTGCTTCAGCTGTGCGGCGTTCTCCTGGATCTTCTCGATCATCCCGTTGAACGCGACGATCGAATGGCCGATCTCGTCCATCCGGCCCACCGGCACGCGGCGCGTGAAATCCTGGCTCGTCGCGATCTCGCTCATCGCCGTCTGCATCCCGATCAGCGGACGCGTGATCTGGCGATACAGCACGAAGCCGAGCGCGGTCAGCAGCACGACCACCGTGCCCGCCACCCCCGCGATCGCGGTGGCCGTCGTCGCGAGCATGCCGTTCAGCGCACGGATCGCGTCGTCCTTCTGGCGGTTCTTCTCGACGCGCAGCGTGTCGACGATGCTTTCGAGTTCGTCGCGATACTGCGCGACGTTCGCGAACAGGTACGCCTGCGCCATCTCGGGCTTGCCGTCGGCCTTCATCTTCACGGTGTCGTCGATCGCGGCGAAGTAGTTCGCGGCGCTGTCCTTCGCCTGCGCGACGAGGCCTTCCTGTGCGCGGCCGACCGCCGATTTCGCCTGGGCGTCGAGCGCGGCGCGCAGCGCACCCTGCTTCGCCTTCAGCTCGTCGCGCGCCTGCGCGGCGGTGTTCGCGTCGGGCGCGTACACCAGCGTCATCGTCGCGATCTGGATGTTCTTCACGCCGGCGACGAGATCCGCCGACGCGAGCGCGCTCGGCACGATTCCCTGGGTAACCTGACGCACCTCGGACGCGCTCTTGCGCGTCTGGTATACGGCGTACACGCCGATCGCGGACAACGCGAAAAACGTCAGGACGACTAGCAGCGTAATGCGATGACGGATGGTCATGAGTACAGCTCCCCGCAGCGATCCGGCTTCGATCGCGCTCTGGCCTATTGAAAGAATGTGAGCGGCGAATTATCGGGGATGGTGTATGACCGTCCGATGACTGAAAATCAATCGGCCGTTGAGGAAATCGCAATGATTAATTGCGACGGGAAAATCCTAAAGTTTTCCTCGAATGGGCCGTTAACCTCCGGCGCCTCCAGGCTCTGGCCGCTTGCCGGGCCGCGCGGAATAATCGCATCCGGAAATTTATTCTTCGATTCTCGATTCGGCAATTCAATCCGGTCGAATACCGGTGAAACGTTTGCGCATTATCCGTGAATCGAATCGCTCGCGGAGTCATCTACGCGCGAAAACGGAGATCATGCGCGGGCCGGGTCGGCGGGCCGCGTCATTGCCGCTCACGGATCGAGCGCACCGCCCGACCAGCCTGCCGACGGCCGCGACCCGGTCAGCTTCAACGCGACGTCGCCCTGCGCGACCAGCCGCTCGCGATTGCGCGTGACGATGCGCCCGGCTTGCGGCGCCACCAGCACGTGCTCGCAGCCGGGCACGCCCGGCTGCGCGACGATCCGCGCGATGTGCTCGCCGGCGTCGACCGTCGCGCCGAGTTCGCGTTCGTACACGAGCACGCCCGACACCGGCGCGAGCACGGTTTCCATGTGCGCGATCGGCACGGCGTCGCCATGCCAGTCGCGCACGCCGGCCGGTTCCGCGATCACGCCGCGGCCGCGCAGGAACGCAAGGACGCCGTCGGCATCGCGTTCTGCGAGCGTGTCGGACACGTCGGATTGGCCGCGCAGTTCGATCGTCGCGACGAGTCGCTCGCGCAAACCGCCGTCGCGCACCCAGTGCGCGGCGATCGCGCCTTCGAACGCGCCGTCGTCGTCCTCGTCCCACAGGATCGCGACGTCCACGTCGAGCGCGGCCGCGAGATCGCGGCCAGCCGGCCACAGATCGCGATGCAGGTACACGTACGGCAGCGCCTCGGAATCGGTGTGCAGATCGAGCACGATGTCGGCGTCGCACGCGGCGTCGAACACCGTGCGCTGCCACGCGGCGAACGTCGTCGCGGGCCGGCGCGCCGCAGCCGATTCGTGGAAATGCCGGTTGAAATTGCGATGCGTCGCGTCGTGGAAGCGGCCGAGCAGCCGCCCTTGCCGGAACTGCGCGAGCCCGAGCGGATTCGCCTGCGGCACGACCGTCACCGTGCCACGCAGCACGCCGCGATCGTGGGCCGCGCAAAGTTGCGGCAGCAACCGGTGCAGCAGGAGCATGCCGGCGATCTCGTCCGCATGCACGCCGGCCTGCAGGTGTACGCGCGGCCCGTCGCCGCCCGACAGCCGCCACGCGCGGATCGCGAGCGGCTGACCGCCGTCGCCCGGCACCTGCCATGTCAGCGTTTCGATCATCGTCGCTCCTCCTTCCGGTTCCGAACGTGCATCACGACGCCGCGCGCGCGTTCCCGCCGAGGCTCGCAACGAATGCCGCGATGCGCTCGCACGCGTCGGCGAGCTTCGCGTCGTCGACGACGAAGCCGAAGCGCACGAAGCCCGACGCCGTCTCGCCGAACGCGCTCGCATCGAGCAGCGCGACCTGCTTCGCGCGGAACAGCCCCCACGTGAAAGCATGCGCATCCAGCCCCGTGCCGCGCACGTCGACCATCATGAACATCCCGGCTTCCGGCAGCAGGCAGCGCAGCCCCGGCACGTCGCGCAGGCGCGCGTACGCGAGGTCGCGGCGGCGCCGATACAGCTCGCGCATGTCGGCGACGATCGCGGCTTTGTTGTCGAGCGCGGTGACGGCCGCCTGCTGCACGAAGCCGGGCAGCCCGTACAGCATGCACAGCGCGAGCCGTTCCGCATGCTCGATCAGCTCGGTCGGGCCGATCGCCCAGCCGACCCGCCAGCCCGGCATCGCATGCGATTTCGACAGGCTGCCGATCGTCACCGTGCGCCCGGCCATCCCCGGCAGCGACGCGATGCTGACCATGTCGCGCTCGAACGTCAGCTCCGCGTAGACCTCGTCGGACACGACCCACAGGTCGCGCTCGCACGCGAGCCGCGCGATCCGTTCGAGATCGGCGCGCGGCATCACGACGCCGGTCGGATTGCACGGCGTCGCGAAGAAGATCGCTTTCGTGCGCGGCGTCACGGCCGCTGCGAGCGCGTCGACGTCGAGATGAAAACCGCGAGCCGCATCGACCGGCACCGGCACGAGCGTCGCGCCCGACGCGCGCACGCTGGCTTCGTACGTGAGGTACATCGGCTCCGGCACGAGCACCTCGTCGCCGGCCTCGCACAGGCACAGCGCCATCGCGAACAGCGCGTTCTGCGCGCCGGCCGTCACGATCACGTGCTCGGCGCCGACCGCCTGCCCGCACGCCTTCGCATGCTCGCGCGCGATCGCCGCGCGCAGCTCGGCACGCCCGCGCACTTCGCTGTAGTGCGTATCGCCGCCGCGCAGCGCGGTCACCGCGCGTTCGACGATCACGTCGGGGGTCGGGAAATCCGGATCGCCGACGCTCAGCACGATCGCCGGCTCGCCCGCCGCGACGGCCGCCTGCGCCGCGTAATGAATGTCCCAGGCGGTCGTGCGCTTGCCCTGCAGGCGCTCGACCAGCTTCGAATAGTTCATGTGTTCTCCGTCGCGCGGCGCCCGCCCGGCCGCCGCGCCATCAAGGGTTCGTTCAACGCGGCATGCGCACCGGCACACGCCGCTCGAGCCGGCCGAACGCGCACTCGATCGCGAACGCGAGCACGACGTAGATCACCGCGATCGCCAGCAGCGGCTCGTAGGTCCGCAAGGTCTGCGCGCGGATGTAGTTCGCGGCGCCGAGCACGTCCATCACCGCGACCGTCGACGCGAGCGCGGTCGATTTCAGCAGCATCACCGTTTCGCCCGCGAGCGTCGGCAGCAGGATCTGGATCGCGCGCGGCAGCCACACGCGCCGCGCGATCATCGACGGGCGCATCCCCATCGCGCGCGCGGCCTCGATCTCGCCCTTCGGCACACCGCGCAGCCCGGCGCGCAGCACTTCGCCGACGTACGCGCCGACGCTGATCACCAGCGCGAACGCGACATACCAGAAGCCGTCGCGCAGGAACGGCCACAGCACGCTGTCGCGCAGCGCGGGCCAGCCGGCGAACAGCGAGCCGACGCCATAGTAGATCAGGTAGATCTGCACGAGCAGCGGCGTGCCGCGGATCACTTCGGTGAACGCCTTGCTGACGCGAGCGACGACTGCATTGCCCGACAGCCGCGCGAACGCGACGGCGATCGCGAGCCCGAAGCCGAATACGGCCGACACGACGAGCAGCTTGACGGTGGTCAGCACGCCGAGCAGCAGCAGCGACCCGTAGGAAGACAGTACGCTCAGGTCCATGGCATTGATCCGGTTTGGTCGAAAGATGCGTGGAAAGGCGGGACGTGGGTCACGATGCCGGCATCCAGCGGCCGAAGCGCCGTTCGATCTCGCGGAACAGCATGCCCGACAGCGACGTGATCCCGAAATACACGGCCGCGACCATCAGGTAGTAGTGCAGGTACTCGCGCGTCGAACCGGCCGCCTGCTTCGCGGTGTAGAGCAGCTCGCTGTAGCCGACCACGCTGATCAGCGCGCTATCCTTCACGAGGATCAGCCACAGGTTCGTGAAGCCGGCCAGTGCATACGGCGCCATCGCCGGCAGCGTCACGCGGCGGAACACGAGCGCCGGCGGCGCGCCGAACGCGCGCGCGGCTTCGATCTGCCCGTACGGGATCGCGAGGATCGCACCGCGGATGATCTCGGCCGCATACGCGCCCTGCACGATGCCGAGCACGATCACCGCGGCCGCGAAGCCGTTGACCGCGACCGGCCCGACGCCGATCGCCGTCATCAGCAGGTTGATCGCGTCGGTGCCCGCGTAGTAGAGCAGCAGGATCAGCAGCAGTTCGGGCACCGCGCGGCACAGCGTCGTGTAGCCCTGCGCGAGCCGCTCGAACGCGCGCACGCCGGACAGCTTCGCTGCCGCGCCCAGGAGCCCGAGCACGATGCCGACGACGAACGCGCCGAGCGAAATCTCGAGCGTCACGCCCGCGCCCTGCAGCAGCGCGACGCCCCAGCCGTCCGGGTCCATGCCCAGGTAGCTCACCCATCCCCAACCGTCCATGCCGCCTCCTCGTCCGTGCGTGGCGCCCGTCGGCGCGAAATTGTGCGATCAGTGCGGCCAGAGGTCGATCGGGAAATACTTCTTCGCGATCTGCGCGTACTTGCCCGACGCATGCAACTGCTCGAGCGCCTGGTCCATCTGCTGCTTGAGCGGCGCATCGGCCTTGCGCATTCCCGCGCCGACGCCGTAGCCGAAGATCGCCGGATCCATCTTCACGCTGCCGGGCCCTTTCAGCTCGAACGTCGCACCGTCCTTCGACTTCAGGAAGTCGAGAATGCCGAGCTGGTCGAGATACATCGTGTCGATGCGGCCCGCGACGAGGTCCGAGTTGCAATCGTCCTGCGTGTTGTAGAGCCGCACCGTCGCGGTCTTGCCGTACGCCATCTTGATGAACTCGGCGTTCGCGGTCGAGCCCTGCACGCCGATCACCTTGCCCTTCAGGCCGTCCGGCGTCAGCGTGAGCTTCTGGTTCTTCGCGCCGACGAAGGTGCCCGGCGTCTCGTAGTACGGCCGCGAGAACGCGATCACCTTCTGGCGCTCCGGCGTGATCGACATCGAGTTGAAGATCACGTCGATCTTGTCGCTGAGCAGCGCCGGGATGATGCCGTCCCACGCGACTTCCTTGATCTCGCACTTCGCCTTCATCTGCTCGCACACCGCGCGGATCAGGTCGGCCTCGAAGCCGCTCCACTGCCCGGTCGGGCTCTTCATCAGGAACGGCGGATACGGCTCGGCGGCGACGCCGAAGCGCAGCACGCCCGACGACGCATGCGCGGAACCGAACGGCGCAAGCGCCGCGAGAACGAGACTCAACAGGCACAGCAGACTGCGAACGACACGCTTCATGGTCGGACTCCTGGCTGGAAAGATACGAGATCGGTACGGCCGGTATCGGTGTGGCCGGCCGCGCAGGCAGGCACGCGCGGGCCGTGCCATCGGCTCAGTGACGTTGCCGGTGCGCGTTGACGAACTGGCGGCAGCGTTCGCTCTGCGGCGCATCGAAGATCTCGGCCGGCGTGCCGCTCTCCTCGACGCGTCCCTCGTGCAGGAACAGCACCTTGTTCGACACGTCGCGCGCGAATGCCATCTCGTGCGTGACGAGAATCATCGTGCGGCCTTCGCACGCGAGATCGCGGATCACCTTCAGCACTTCGCCGACGCGTTCGGGATCGAGCGCGGAAGTCGGCTCGTCGAACAGCATCACTTTCGGCCGCATCGCGAGCGCGCGCGCGATCGCGACACGCTGCTGCTGGCCGCCGGACAGGAACGCCGGATAAACGTTGCGCTTGTCGGCGAGGCCGACGCGTTCGAGCAGTTGCTCGGCGCGCGCGACCGCTTCGGCGCGCGGTTCGCGCAGCACGTGCACGGGCATCTCGATCACGTTCTCGAGCACCGTGCGGTGCGCCCACAGATTGAAGCTCTGGAACACCATGCCGAGCCGCGTGCGAATGCGTTCGACCTGGCGCGGATCGGTCGGCACGGTGCGGCCCTTGCGGTCGAGCTTCAGCCCGATCTCCTCGCCATCGACGACGATGCGCCCGCGGGTCGGCGTCTCGAGCAGGTTGATGCAGCGAAGCAGCGTGCTCTTGCCCGAGCCGCTCGCGCCGATCAGCGAGATCACTTCGCCTTCGCGCGCGCTCAGCGACATGCCCTTCAACACCTCCAGCTCGCCGAACCGCTTGTGCAGGTCCGTCACCTGCACGCGCTCATCGACCGCCGTCTTCACGCTCTCCACCCGCGCCAACATGCTGTCTCCTGTGTCGAATTCTCACGCCCGTCCCGCGCGGGATCGCGGCGTCTTGTTGAATGGCCGACCAACCTCATGCGGAGTCGAGTATAGGCTCTGTTGAACAAGGGTTCAACAGATTTCAATAATCCGGAAGCAAGGGTTTTCGCGGGTTCCATCGCTGTAATTGAACAAGCGTCCGACACTCCCCTATAATCGGTGCCATGACGATTCCGTAAGGTCCCCCGTGAAAAAGACTCCTGGCAGCGCACCGGTTCAGACCCGCAGCCGCGGCATCCGAGAAACACCCGCGGTGCGGCAGCAATCGATCATCGACGCGACGATGCGCTGCATCGCGCGCTACAGCTATTCGGAAACCACGATCGACCGCATCTGCGCGGAAGCGAAGGTGTCGCGCGGGCTGATCAACCATCACTTCCAGTCGAAAGACGAGCTGATGGCGCAGACCTACAAGCGGCTCGCGGCCGACCTGCTCGACGTGTCGCGCGCGGCCGCCGCGAACGCGACGGGCCCCGAGGACAAGCTCGACGCGATCATCAAGGTGTGTTTCGCCGCGCCGGTGTTCGCGCCGAAGAACGTGAAGGTCTGGCTCGGCTTCTGGAGCGTCGCGCACAGCGATCCGGTGATCCGCAAGGCGCACAAGGAGCTGTATGCCGGCTACCGGCAGGCGTTGAAGAAGCTGTTCGACCAGATCGCGGAAGTGCGCGGCGGCACCGTCGACAGCGAACTCGCCGCGCTGACGCTGACGGCCGTGATCGACGGCTTCTGGCTCGAACTCGCGCGCGACCCGACGTCGTTCACCGCGGAGGACGCGCTGACGAGCTGCCTACGCGTCGTCGATTCGTTCCTGCCACCGTCGAAGACGGCGCGCAAGCGCGCGTAACGCACGCAACGCGCCGCGCCGGCAAGCCGGCGCACTCGCGCCACAACCGGCACGACGGCCTCGCATTGCGAGGCCGTCGCATTTTCAGGCCGCACGAATCTCGATCAGGTACGGCGCATCGTGCGCGGCCGCTTCGCCGAGCGCACCGGCCAGCGACGCACCCTCTTCGACGCGCTGCGCGCCCCATCCATACGCGCGCGCAAGCGCGACGAAATCGGGCGTATGCAGATCCACGCCGACCGGCTCGACGCCGCCGTCGACCATCGCACGCTTGATCTCTCCGTAACCGCCGTTGTTCAGCAGTACGACGATCACGCGCGCGCGATGCTGCACCGCGGTGCCCAGTTCGGCGAGCGTGTACTGGAACCCGCCGTCGCCGGCGAGGCAGACCACCGGCCGCGATGCATCGCCGAGGCTCGCGCCGACCGCGGCCGGCAGCCCGTAGCCGAGCGAGCCGAAGCCGACCGACGCGTTGAACCAGCTGCGCGGACGCGACGCCGCGAAGCCGACGTTGCCCGCATAGACGATCCGCGTCGAATCGCCGACGAGCGCCGCATCGGGCAGCGCGTCGCGCACGCTGTCGAGCAGCGCGAGATCGCGCCGCATTTCGTTGTTCAGTTCCTGCCGCGCGGCCAAACGGCACGTCGCCGCGCGTTCAACGCCGTCGCCGTCAGCGCGCGCCCGCGCATCGCCCGGCCACACGCGCCGCAGCGCGCGCAGCGTTTCGCCGACGTCGCCGAGCAGCGGCAGCGCGGGCACCGCATTGCGGCACAGCTGCTGCGGATCGATGTCGATCCGCACGAGCGGCGCGGGCATCGAGAAGCTGCGCGTCGCATACAGGTCGTAATCGGTCGGGCCGAGCTCGGTGCCGAGCGCGACGATCAGGTCGCTGTCGCGCATCAGCGCGCGCACCGCATCGCTCGACGCCGACCACGACACGCCGAGCGGATGCGCGCTCGGCAGCACGCCGCGCCCGTTGATCGTCATCACGACCGGCGCGTCGAGCGTTTCCGCGAGCCAGCGCACGTCGGCGGCCGCGTCGAGTGCACCGCCGCCCGCGAGAATCAATGGTGCGCGCGCGACGGCGGCCTTCGCACGCAATGCGTCGATGCCGTCGGCCGATGCGGGGCCCGGCGTGATGCGCGGCGGCACGGCCGGCACAGGCGGCAACGTGTCGGCCGGCGCCGCGAGCACGTCGAGCGGAATCTGCAGATGCACGGGGCGCGGCCGGCCGCCCGAGAACACCGCGAACGCGCGTGCGATGGCCTGCGGCAGCGCGTCGGCGCGCGGCACCGTGTAGCTGAACGCGGCGATGTTCTCCGCGAACGCGTGCTGGTCCGGCAGTTCGTGCAGATGGCCGTTGCCGGAGCCGATGTCGCCGGACGCGTTGACGCTCGAAATCACCAGCATCGGAATCGAATCCGCATACGCCTGCGCCATCGACGTCGCGATGTTCGTCATGCCGGGGCCGGTGATCACGAAACACACGCCGGGCTTGCCGGTCGCGCGCGCATAGCCGTCCGCCATGAAGCCGAGGCCCTGCTCGTGGCGTGCGCTCACGTGGCGCAGCGCGCTGCCGGCGAGCCCGCGGTACAGCTCGATCGTATGCACGCCGGGAATGCCGAACACCGTGTCGACGCCGTAGGCGGCGAGCAGATCGATCAGGTACATGCCTACTGTTTTCATGTGATTCCCATCATTCAGGGTAAGGAGGTGGATAGCGCGCGGCCCCGCGAGGCCGTCAATGCGCGAGCCCCGGCAACAGTTCGCGCACGCCCTGCGCGAGCATCTGGAACGCGATCGCGGTCAGCACGATGCCCGACAGCCGCTCGACCAGCGTCCTGCCGATCTCGCCGAGCCGCCGGCACCACGACGCCGAGCACGCATACGTGAGCCCGATCACGCCCGCGTGCAGCACGCACGCCGCGCTCAGCGCCAGCAGGTCGGCCGGCGTATGAAAGCGCGTCGCGGTCGTGATCACGAGCGACATCACCGCGCTGCCGATCGACAGCGGGAAGATCAGCGGCACCGCGATGTAGCTGCGCCATTGCGCATACTCGAGCCGCGTGTCGCCGCCGCTGCGCTCGTCGTTCGCCGTGCCGCGCATCATCGGGATCGACCACAGGCACAGCACGAGGCCGCCCGTCAGCGTCAGCGCACCGAGCGTGAGGCCGAGCATGCGCAGCAGGAACTGGCCGCCCCACACCGCGCCGATCATCAGCGCCGCGATCCACGCGAACAGCCTGAACGCGATCTGCCGCTGTGTCACGTCGGGAAAATGCCCGGTGACGGCCGCATACATCGGGATCGCGACGGGCGGACAGAACAGCGTCAGGAGCCCGGTCAGGAACAGCAGCACGTCGCTCGACGTCAGGGTCATCGCTCGAACTCACATGCGGTCGGGTGGATAAGCGGCGCGGTGGCGACGCGGCCGGGCGTGATCAATCCTGCGTGGCGTCCTGCGGCGCGCGTTCGCGCGGCCGCATGTCGCCATCGAAATCGTCGAGCGTCGGAAACGCCATCGGTTCGTGCCGGTCGAGCTCTGCGAGGTAGGCGTCGTAGCGTTCGAGCACGGCCGCGCGCTCCGCGTCGCCGATGTACGGCACGTGATAGCCGACGAACGACGGCAGCACGTCGAAGCCTGCGTAGCCGAGCGTGCCGCGCAACACGTGGCGCAGCATCAGGTCCATTTCGCCGTGCACGCCGTCTGCACCGAACATGTAGTCGCGGCCGCCGCACGTATAGGCGAGCAGCGCGCGCTTGCCGCGCATCCCGCCGCGATCGTAGAAGCGCACGCCGCCGTACACCTTGCCCGACACGAGCACGCGGTCGATCCAGCCTTTCATGATCGCCGGCACCGAGCACCAGAACAGCGGAAAGCTCAGGATCAGCAGGTCGCACGCGGCAAGCTTGTCGAGTTCCGCGGCAATGTCGGGCGCGATCGCGTGCGCGGCGACGTTCTCGCGCTGCTCCAGCGCGTAGACGAGATAGTCGGGGTTCTTGCGCACGCCGAAATCGGCCGCGCTCGCGACCGGATTCCACTGCATCGCGTACAGGTCGGACACCGTCACGGTATGCCCCTGCGCTTCGAGCGTGCTCACCGCGCGGTGCAGCATCGACGTCGTGAACGACTGCGGTTCGGGATGGGCGTGAACGATCAGGACTTTCATGGTGCGAGTTTTCTCCGCGACGTAACGTTGAACTGCTGGATTCAGACGGACCCGGCCGCACGCTTGCGCAGCAGCGACAGGCCGATCGCGACGCAGGTCGCGACGAGCAAAAGCGTGGATACCGACGCGATCGCCGGATCGACGTTCTCGCGCATCCCGTCCCACATGCGGCGCGGCAGCGTATAGACGTTCCGGCTCGAGATGAACAGCGTGACGACGAGTTCGTCCCACGACAGGATGAACGCGAACACCGCGGCCGACAGCACGCCCGGCCGGATCGACGGCAGGATCACGTAGCGCAGCGTCTGCGCGACGTTCGCACCGAGGCTGCGCGATGCCTGCTCGATGCGCAGCCCGACGGTCGCGAGCGATGCCGAAACCGCCACCACGACGTAAGGCACCGACAGCACGACGTGCGACAGGATCGCGGCGGGATAGCTGTCGAGCATCCCGAGTTCGCCCCACAGCCGGTAGAACGCGAGCGCCGACACGATCGGCGGCACGATCAGCGGGAACAGGATCACGCCGCGCACGAACTCGCCGCGCCGCGACGCGACTTTCCACAGCCCGATCGCGCACAGCGTGCCGAGCGCGACCGAGATCGCCGACGACACCAGCGCGATCAGCCCGCTCTGCAGGAAGCTCGACACCCAGCCGTCGTCGTCGAGCAGCACGCGGTAGTGCCGCAGCGACAGCGCGCCGTCCGGCATCGACAGGTAGTCACTCGGCGTCAGCGAGACGGGCACCGACACGAGCAGCGGCAGCATCAGGAACAGGATCGCGGCCCACGCGATACCGACCACGAGCGCGCGTCCTGCGGTCATTCGGGTGTTCATCGGAACCTCCTCCGTTGGGGTCAGCGCGCGCCGAACAGCTCGCGCAGGTCGACGAAACGCGCGAGCAGCGCGAGCGCGGCCAGGATCGACGCCAGCAGCAGCGACGCGAGCGCCGCCCCGCTGCCCCAGTTCACGAGCTGCAGGATCTGCGTGCTGATGTATTCGGCGATCATCACGGTGCGGCCGCCGCCGAGTATCACCGGCGTCACGTAGAAGCCGAGCGAGAAGATGAACACGAGGATCGCCGCGCCGACGATGCCCGGTCGCGTCTGCGGGAAATACACCTTGCGGAACGTGACGAAAGCGCCCGCGCCGAGCCCCTGCGAGGCACGCGCGAGCTGCGGATCGATGCCCTTCATGTTCGCGTACAGCGGCAGCACCGCGTACGGAATCATGAAGTGGATCATCCCGATCACGACGCCGACCTCGTTTCGCATCAGCGGCAGCGGCGCGTCGATCAGCCCGATGCGCAGCAGCAGCGTGTTGACGAGCCCCTGCTCGCCGAGCAGGAACAGCCACGAGAACGCGCGCACCAGCACCGACGCCCAGAACGGCACGAGCAGCCCGAACATCAGCGCCATCCGTTGCCGCGGGCCGACGTGCGCCATCGCATACGCAATCGCATAGCCGAGCGCGACCGAACACACGGTCGTGACCGCGCACACGCGCAGCGTGGTCCACAGCACGCGATGCACGCCATGATTGCCGAGCAGCCGCGCATAGTTGTGCAGGCCCGGCTCCGGCACCGTGAAGCCGAGCCACAGCACGCGCACGAGCGGATACACGTACAGCACGATCAGCACCGCGAGCAGCGGCACGACGAGCAGCCAGTAACGATCGGCCTTCGCGCGGCCGAGCGGGACCGCGCCCGCGACGGGAGTAGACAGGGTATTCATGGCGTCACGCTCACGAGGCGGCGGCTCAGGACGACATCAGGTCGGTGTACTGCGCGAGCGTCGCTTCGTAGTGCTGTGCCCACCACTCGGGATTCACCTTGCACTGCTTCGCCCAGTTCTCCGGCGTGCCCGGGTTGTCGGCGCGTAGCGCCTGCGGCACCGCGGCGGTCGCGGCCGGCGTCACCGGCCCGTTGCCGAGCAGCGACAGCAGGCGCACCTGCGGCTCGACGCCCTGCACGAACTTGATGAACTGCCAGACGGCGTCGCCCGACGGATTGTTTTTCGGCACGCCCCACACGTCGCATGACGCGAGCCCCTGCTCCCACGTATAGCGGAACCGACCGTTGCTCTCGCGCCGGATCACGTTCGCGCGCGTATGCCAGATGCACGCCATGCTGACTTCGCCGTTGCGCAGCAGCTGCAGGCTGTCCGCGCCCGAATCCCACAGCAGCATGTTCGAGCGCAATTCCTTCAGCTTCTTCAGCGCGCGCGGCACGTCGATCGGATAGACCTTGTCCTTGTCGACGCCGTCGGCCATCAGCGCGGCTTCGAGCGCGCCGCCCATCCATTTCCACAGCCCGCGCTTGCCCGGAAACTTGCCGACGTTCCAGAAATCGGCCCAGTTCTTCGGCGGATTCGCGCCGAACTTGCGCGCGTCGTAGACGAGCACGTAGCTCAGCAGGTACGACGGCACGCCGAAGTCCGATGCGAGCCCCGGCAGCGTGTTGCGGCCGACGACCGAATAGTCGATCGGCCGCAGGAAGCCCTGCTTGCCGAGCTTGATCGCAGCGAAGCCGTCGAGATCCATCACGTCCCAGATCACGTTCCGGTTCTCGACCATCGCCTTGATCTTGCCATCCTCCGGCGACGAGTCGTAGCCCATCCGGATGCCGCTCGCCTTCGTGAACGGGTCCATGTACGCGGAGCGGAACGCCGAACGCGCTTCGCCGCCCCATGCGCTGAGCACGATTTCCTTCGGGTTCGACGCGAGTGCGTCCTTCGCGCCGAGCGACAGCAGCGTCGGCGCGATGCCGGCCGCCGCGCACAACCGCAGAAAATCGCGGCGGCGCTGCGACGTCGCCGGTTGAAGTTCGCGTGCTTGGTCGAGCAGGTCCTGCAGATGGCGGTTCGTCATGGTGTCTCCTCCAGGCTGGTCAGCGCCCGCACGCGTCTCGTCGTTTTCGGGCGTCGGTGAATCGGTGAATCAGTGAATCCGTCAGTCGGTGAGTCGGCGGCGACGGCGACTCGTGCCGCTTCGCGCGAGATGCAGCGTGCGCCGCGTCAGTCGGCCGCGATCCGACACGTCGCGTCGCGCTCCCACTGCACGAACACGTCCATGCCGCTGCGTGGTGACGCGAGCCCGCGCCATGCGGGCACGTCGGCCGTCACGCGGCCGAGCGCCGGCGTCTCGATCTCGAAGCGGTACGACGAACCGAAATAGCTCCAGTGGCGAATGCGGCCCGCGACTTCGTTGTGCGCGCCGCCGCACGACGTCGCCGACACCGCGACCTTCTCCGGGCGCAGCGCGAACAGCAGCGGCTCGTCGGGCCGCGCACCGCACGCAGGCGCGACGAAGCGCGCATCGCCGACGCGGTAATGCGTCGTCGAAGCATCGCCGCCGAGCGCGACACCTTCGATGAAATTGCTCTTGCCGAGGAAGTCCGCGACGAAGCGGTTGGCCGGCTGCTCGTAGAGCCCGTCCGGCGTGCCGATCTGTTCGAGCCGGCCGTCGCGCATGATCGCGATCCGGTCCGACATCGACAGCGCTTCCTCCTGGTCGTGCGTGACGAACAGGAACGTCGCGCCGAGCCGCTCGTGCAGCGCCTTCAGCTCGACCTGCACCTCGCCTCGCAGCTTGCGGTCGAGCGCGCCGAGCGGCTCGTCGAGCAGCACGAGATCGGGATCGAACACCAGCGCGCGCGCGATCGCGACGCGCTGCTGCTGGCCACCCGACAACTGGCGCGGCAGGCGATCGGCGAGATGGCCGAGCCGCACGAGATCGAGCGCGGCCTTCACGCGCTTCACCGCGTCGGGCCCTTTCTGCTTGCGCACCATCAGCGGATACGCGACGTTCTGTTCGACCGTCATGTGCGGAAACAGCGCATAGCCCTGGAACACCATCCCGAAGTTGCGCTTCTCGGGCGGCAACGCGACGATGCTGCGGCCGCCGACGCGCAGGTCGCCGCTGCTCGGATGCTCGAAGCCCGCGACGATCGTCAGCAGCGTCGTCTTGCCCGAACCCGACGGCCCGAGGATCGTCAGGAATTCGCCGCGCGGAATGTCGATCGTCGTTTCGCGCAGCGCGTGCACGCCGCCGTAGCGCTTCGACACGCGATCGATCTGCAGGCCCGCGCCGCCCGCCGCATGCCGCGCCGCTGCCGCGCGTGCCGCATGCGCCCCGGTCTTGCCGTCCTCCACACCTGCCGACGTCTCCATCACCGCGCTCATCGTGTGTCTCCTGGTCGACTCACAATTGGGTTGAACGTTCATTTAACAGAACTTATACTATGCCGAAATGCGGTCCGCAAGTAGCGGCGACCCTTGCCGGCTCTGACACCACCCCGACACACAACAACCAGGAGACAGTGATCAGCATGAGCATCGAGGACATTCGAATCGAACGGCACGACGGCGTCGTGACCCTTCGCCTGAACCGCCCGGCGAAACGCAATTCGCTCGCGCGGCCGCATCTCGACTTTCTTCGCGAGACGCTCGACGCGCTCGCGAACGATCCGGCCGTGCGCTGCGTCGTACTGACCGGCACCGGCAGCGCGTTCTGTGCGGGCGCGGACGTCGACGAATGGGCCGAGGCCGAGCGCAACGGCGAACTCGACACCTACGGCTGGACCGAGCGTGCGCACCGTTTCGTGCAGACGCTCGCCGCATTTCCGCGTCCGACGATCGCCGCGCTGAACGGCTCGACGGTCGGCGCCGGCACCGACATCGGCTTCGCGTGCGACTTCCGCATCGCGAGCACGGCCGCGACGCTGCGCTGCGGGTATACGGGCATGGGCTACAGCCCCGACATGGGCGGAAGCTGGTTCCTGCCGCGCATCGCGCGCCCGGACGTCGCACGCCGCTTCATCTTTCTGAACGAACGCTGGAACGCGCAGGATGCGCTCGCCGCGGGGCTCGTGTCCGAAGTCGTCGACGCCGACGATTTCGCGACGCACGTCGCCGCGTTCGCCGCGCGTCTGGCGCAAGGGCCGAGCGTCGCGTTCGGCCACACCAAGGCGCTGCTCGCGCAATCGCTCACGCACACCCTCGCCGAGCAACTGCGCGGCGAGCTGGCGGCCGGCGTCGCGTGCGGTCACAGCGAGGACGGCCAGGAAGCGCTTCGCGCGTCGGTCGAAGGTCGCGCACCTCATTTTGTCGGGAGATGATCGATGGATTTTTCGCTGACCCAAGAGCAGGAAATGCTGGTGACGTCGCTGCGTCAGTTCGTCGAGAAGGAACTGCAGCCTCATGAATTCGCGGTCGATCGCGCGGACGACGTGCCGCCCGAACTCGCCGACTCGATCCGCCGCAAGTCGCTCGAGCTCGGCTTCTATGCGTTCAACATGCCCGAGAGCGCCGGTGGCCCGGGGCTCGACTACGTGACGCAGGCGCTCGTCGAACGCGAGCTCGGCCGCACGAGCTGGGCGCTGCACGTGTTCGTCGCGCGGCCGAGCAAGATCCTGATGGCGTGCAAGGGCGACCAGGTCGAGCGCTACCTGAAGCCGGCCGTGCGCGGCGAGCGCGTCGACTGCTTCGCGCTGACCGAGCCGGGCGCCGGCTCCGACGCGATGGGCATCCGCACGCGCGCGGTGCGCGACGGTGACGACTACGTGATCAACGGCAGCAAGCACTTCATCAGTCATGCGGACACGGCCGACTTCGTGATCCTGTTCGCCGTCACCGGCGAGGAGGAAGTACGCGGCCAGAAGCGCAAGCGCGTGACCTGCTTCCTGATCGACAAGGACACGCCGGGCATGACCGTGCGGCGCGGCCCGCACTGCACGAGCCTGCGCGGCTATCACCAGTCGGAGATCTTCCTCTCCGACTGCCGCGTGAGCGCCGCGCAGATCCTCGGCGACGAGCATCGCGGCTTCGAGCTCGCGAACGACTGGCTGACCGCCGGCCGCGTGATGGTCGCCGCGAACAACATCGGCCGCGCGCAGCGCGCGTTCGAGATGGCCGCCGAATGGGCCGCGACGCGTCATCAGTTCGGCAAGCGCATCGGCGACTTCCAGGGCACGTCGTTCAAGCTCGCGGACATGCAGACCGAGATCCGCGCGGCGGAACTCGTCACGCTGTACACCGCGCAGAAGCTCGACCAGGGCACGATGACCGACGGCGACGCCGCACTCGCGAAGCTGCTCGCGACCGAGACACTCGGCCGCGTGACCGATCACGCGGTGCAGATCTACGGCGGCATGGGGCTGATGGATGAACTGCCGATCGAGCGCTTCTGGCGCGATGCGCGCATCGAGCGCATCTGGGAAGGCACGTCCGAGATCCAGCGCCATATCCTGTCCAAGGAAATCCTCCGACGCTACAGCTGACGCGAATCGTCGCGCCGGCGCGTCCGGCGCGACTTCCGAAAGGACCTTTCATGACTTCCTCTCCCGCAGTCAGGGATCGCCGCGCGGCCGCCGCGGCCAATCTGCGCCGGCTGCTCGACCCGGCCAGCATCGCGTTCGTCGGCGGACGCGGCATCGCGGGCGCCGTGCAGCGCTGTCGCGATTACGGCTATGCCGGCGATATCCGGCTCGTCAATCCGAATCATGCGGAGATCGACGGCGTGCGCTGCCATGCGAGCGTCGCCGACCTGCCCGCCGCGCCGGACGCCGTGTTCGTCGCGGTGCCCGCGCGCCAGGCGATCGACGTCGTGCGCGCGCTCGCCGCACGCGGCGCCGGCGGCGCGATCGTGTATGCGTCGGGTTTCTCCGAAACGGGCGCCGACGGTGCCGCGCTGCAGCAGGCGCTGGTCGACGCGGCCGGCGACATGGCCGTGCTCGGCCCGAATTGCTACGGCCTGATCAACGGGCTGAACGGCAGCGCGCTGTGGCCGGTCGCGCATTGCGCGCCGCGCGTCGAATCGGGCGTCGCGGTGATCACGCAGAGCGGCAACCTCGCGTACAACCTGTCGATGAGCGCGCGCTCGGTGCCGTTCGCGTATCTCGCGAGCGTCGGCAACCAGGCGTCGGTCGATATCGCGCGCCTCGTCGATGCGTTCGTCGACGATCCGCGCATCCGCGCGATCGGCGTGCATCTCGAAGGGCTGAAGGACGTGCGCGCGTTCAGCGAGGCCGCGGCCCGCGCGCTCGCGCGCGGCGTGCCGATCGTCGCACTGAAGAGCGGCACGTCGACGCTCGGCGCGCAGCTCGCGATGAGCCACACGAGTTCGCTCGCGGGCTCGGACGCGCTGTATGACGCGCTGTTCCGGCGGCTCGGCGTGATTCGCGTGAAGGACCCGGTCGGCCTCGTCGAGACGTTGAAGCTGCTCGCGATCGCAGGCGTGCCCGAGCGCCGCACGCTCGCAGCGCTGGCGACGTCCGGCGGCGATGCGGGGCTCGTCGCCGATCTCGGCGAAGCGCGCGGCATCGCTTTTCCGCCGGTCGGCGATGCCGGCCGCGACGCGCTCGGCAACGTGCTGCCCGCGTACGCGACGATCGCGAACCCGCTCGACTTCACGACCACGCCGTGGGGCGACCCCGACAAGATGCGCGCGTGCTGCGACGCGCTGCTCGCCGATCGCCCGGGCGCCGCCGCGATGATCCTCGACTATCCGCAGGAAGCGACCGGCGAGCGGCCGCTGTGCGATATCGCCGCGGACGCGTTCGCGGCGTCCGCACGCCAGCACGGCGTGGTCGGCGCGGTGATCTCGGTGTTTCCGGACCTGACGCCGCCCGATCACGCGGCCCGCATGGCCGCCGCCGGCGTCGCGCCGCTGCAGGGGCTGGCCGACGGGATCGCTGCGATCGGCGCGGCGATGGCCTACGGCGACACGCGCCGCCGCGTGCTCGACGCCGACGCGCTGAACACGCTGCCGGTGCTGCGCGCGGGCGGCGGCGGCCACGGCACCGCGACGCTGCACGACGAATGGGCGAGCAAGCGGATGCTGGCCGCGCAGGGGCTCGACGTGCCGCCGGCCGAATGCGTCGCGCCCGCCGATGCGCCGGCCGCCGCGCAGCGGCTCGGCTTTCCGGTCTGCGTGAAAGTGGTCAGCGATCGCCTGCCGCACAAGACCGAAGCCGGCGCGGTCGCGCTGAAGCTCGGCTCGCCCGAAGCCGTGGCCGACGCCGTCGCGCGAATGACCGAACAGGTCGCGCGTTATGCGTCGGATGTGCACGTCGAACGCATCCTCGTCGAGAAGATGGCCGACGCGCCGCTGCTCGAGCTGATCGTCGGCGTGAAGCGCGAGCCGAATTTCGGTCTCGCGCTGGTGCTCGGCACCGGCGGCGTGCTGGTCGAACTGATCCGCGACACCGCGACGCTGCTGCTGCCGGTGCGCGAAAGCGACGTGCGCGACGCACTGCTCGGGTTGAAGCTCGGCCCGCTGCTGACCGGCTATCGCGGGCGGCCGAAGGCCGATCTCGATGCGGTCGTCGCGAACGTGATGGCGATCGCGCGTTTCGCACAGGCGCACGCCGACACGCTCGTCGAACTCGACGTCAATCCGCTGCTGGTGATGGAACGCGGCGCGGTGGCCGTCGATGCGCTGGTGCGGCTCGACGCGTGATGCCGGCCTGAAACGCGGCGGCCCGCTCGCGTGATGCGCGAGCGGGCCGCTGCCTGATTGCCGAGTCGTCCATCGAAAACGAAGAACGATCCGCCGTTCAGATCACTTTGCCGGGATTCAGAAGTCCGAACGGATCGAATGCATGCTTGAGATGTCGCATCGCGGCGATCTCGGCGTCGCTGCGCGAACAACCGAGCCAGTCGCGCTTGTAGCGGCCAATCCCGTGCTCGGCCGACACCGAGCCGCCCGCATCGCGCACGAGCGGATACAACACCGCGTCGACGTCGTGCGCGCCCTCGCCCGTCGCATACGGCGCGGAAACGCACACATGCAGGTTGCTGTCGCCGAGGTGGCCGAAGAAGAACACGTGCGCCCCGGGCCAGCGTGCGTTCAGCGCGCGCTCGCACGCGTCGATGAACTTCTCCGTCGCGCGCGGCGGAATGCCGACGTCGAAATTGACGACGCCAGGGAGATCGTCGATCGCGAGCCCTTCGCGCACCGTCCAGAAGGCCTGCGCATCGGCCGCGGTCTGCGCGAGCGCCGCATCGTCGATCAGCCCGCGTTCGAGCCAGTCGGCCAGCACCGCTTCGAACCGTTCGGCCGTCTGCGCGGCATCGCCGCTCGCGCATTCGATCAGCACCTTGACGCCGCCGTCCGCCGGCAGCGGCGCGCGCGTGCCGGGCGTATGCGCGCATACGTAGCCGTAGAACGCCGGCCACATCGCCTCGAAGCTCAGCAAGTCCGCGCATGCGGCACGCGCGTCGCGCAGCAGCGCGAGCGCCGCCGCCGTATCGCGCACCGCGCACAACGCGGTGGATGGCGCGGCGAGCCGCGGATGGAGCCGCAGCACGACGCGCGTGATGACGCCGAGCGTGCCTTCGCTGCCAACGAAAATCTGCCGCAGGTCGTAACCCGCGTTGTTCTTCAGCATCTTGTTCAGCGAACTCAGCACGGTGCCGTCGGCCAGCACGACCTCGAGGCCGAGTACCTGCTCGCGCGTCGTACCGTAGCGGATCACGCGATTGCCGCCCGCATTGGTCGCGACGTTGCCGCCGATCTGGCACGAGCCGCGCGCGCCGAGATCGATACCGAGCGCGAATCCCGCGTCGTCCACTGCCTGCTGCAGCTCCTGCAGCGTCGTGCCGGCCCACGCGGTGACGGTGGCCGCGTCCGCATCGATCTCGACGACGCCCTTCATGCGGTCGAGCGACAGCACGACGTCCTGCGCACCGGGCCCGGCGCCTGCCGCGAGCCCCGTCATTCCGCCCTGCGGCACGACCGTCTGACGATACGCGGTGCAGATCGCGAGCGCGCGGCTCACGTCGTCGACGCTGCGCGGCCGCACCAACGCACGCGGCCGCGGGCCGGCCGCTTCGCCGTAGTTCGTGAAATGACGCGCGCCGATGGCGTCGCCCACGCTGACGCAATCGGCGCCGAGTGCGTCGCGCAGCGCGGCGACGACGTCGCCGTTCAAGGAAGGATCGGACATGATCGACGGGGCCGCCCGAACCGGCCCGGGAACGAGTGAGGATCAGAAATTGTGCCGCATGCCGATGCGCGCGGCGGCCTGCGTGCGGCTCGTCGACGGCGTGAAGCTGTAGCCGATCACCGCGTCGACGCCGTTCGATGCACGCATCCAGTCGACCGCCGCATACACGTCGGTGCGCTTCGACAGCGCGTAATGCGCGCCGAGCGCGACTTCGTGCCAGTGATGACCTTCGAACGTCGTGTACTGATAGCCGGCGACGAGCGACAGCGGCACGGTCGCCTGGTAGAGGCCGCCCGCTTCGTACACGCGCATCGTCGACGATTGTCCGTAGCCCTTGAACGTCGTGTTGCTGAAGTCCGCGTTCAGCGTCAGCTTGCCGAACGTGTACGACGCGCCGACACCGAAGATCGATTGCGAATCGATCGAGAACGGCGTCGAATCGTGCAGGTCGGTGACGGCGCCCGTCGCCGGGTCGACCGTTGCGACCGTCTGCCCGAGCATCGTCCGCACGCCCATCTGCGCATACGGATCGAGCGCGGCAAGCCGGCGTGGCGCGTTGAGCCGCGTGTAGTTGCCGCCCGCCGAGAAATCGCCGTGCGTGTAGCTCGCGCCCACGCTCCATGCGCTCCCGTCATGGAAGCTGCCCGCGTCGTTGCTGAACGAATACATGCCGCCGACCACGAGCCCGTGGAAGCTGTTGCTGACGAATTTCACCGCGTTCTGCAGCCGGTCCCCGCTCTGGCGGTCGAAATCGCCGAGATGCACGCCGTAGCCGCTACCGAAGGCGCTGACGTTGTACGCGGCCGTGAAGTCGAATGCGAAGTCGTACTGATTACCGAACGTCAGCGTGCCCCAGTCGTTGCCGAGCCCGACGTACGCCTGCCGCCCGAACATCGCGCCACCCTGGTTCAGCCTGCCGGTGCCGAGCCGGAAGCCGCTCTCGAGCTTGAACACCGCCTTGTTGCCGCCGCCGAGATCCTCGGTGCCCATCAGGCCGACGCGGTTGCCGTACGACACGCCGTCGTCGAACAGGTACGCGTGCGCGCCGCCCGTGTTGTTCACGTAGGTGATGCCGCCGTCGATAATCCCGTACAGCGACACGCTGCTCTGGGCATGGGCGTAGCCGTGGACCATCACCGACATCATGCCGGCCAGCAGGAAGCGCTTCTTCATTTTCGGTGTCTCCGGTTGCCGCGCACGGCGGCTCGATTTTCGTTGTGCGTGAACGCCGCCCGCCTGCTTCGCTTCGGCACCGCGGCGCTGGCGAGTATAGGTTTTGCTGAATGAATGTTCAATCGATTGACGAGGTCGGATGCACCGGTGTTTACACCCATCGGCGATTTCATTATTGAAAAAACGTTCAACCCGTCATAACATCGACCGGCAGCCCCGCGGACGACGTGCGGGCCCGTTCCGAACCTCGGAGTGCACTGGATGACGACCACCCTCAGCCCCGCCGCCGAGCCGCGCCTGCGCTCGGCCTACGAAGGACAGAAGTCGCGCCCGTACGACCCGGCCGCGCCGATCGCGACGCCGCTCGAACTGCATCGCTGCATCGTGCAGCCCGAATGGGTCGACTACAACGGCCACATGAGCGAGTCGTGCTACCTGCTCGTGTTCGGCGACAGCAGCGATGCGTTCTTCCGCTACTTCGGCATCGACGACGACTATCGCGAAGCCGGCTGCTCGATCTATTCCGCGGAAACGCACATCCGCCACCTGCGCGAAGCGATGCTCGGCGAGCCGCTGCGGCTCACGGTGCGGCTGCTCGACCTGGACGATCGCCGGCTGCACGTGTTCCATTCGATGCATCACGCGACGACCGGCGCGCAACTCGCGACCGGCGAACAGCTGCTCACGCACGTGGACATGCGCGCGAAACGCTCGGCGCCGTTTCCGGACGCGATCCGCCGGCATCTCGACGCGATTCACGCCGAGCATGCGCGCGCGCCGCGCGAGCCGCACGCGGGCCGTGCGATCGCGATCCGCCGCGCGGTGCCTGCCGTTTCCACTGCTTCCGCCACTTCCACTTCCCGCTGACCAAGCCGAACCACGACGGAGTTTTCCCATGCAGACGCACGACGCCTGGCGCAGCCGCGCCGGCCAGCTCGACATCGCTTCCCGCGCGTTCGTGGACGGCACGTTCCGCGACGCGCACGACGGCGCCACCTTCACATGCACGAGCCCGATCGACGGCCGCGTGCTCGCGCAGGTCGCGCATTGCCGCGCGGCCGACGCCGACCTCGCGGTCGCCGCCGCGCGGCGCGCGTTCGAAAGCGGCATCTGGCGCGACGCATCGCCGCGCGAACGCAAGCGCGTGCTGCTGCGCTGGGCCGCGTTGATCCGCGAGCACGCGAACGATCTCGCGCTGCTCGAAACGCTCGACACCGGCAAGCCGATCGGCGATACGACCACGATCGACATCCCGTCCACCGCTTATTGCGCCGAGTGGTTCGCCGAGGCGATCGACAAGACCGGCGGCGAAGTCGCGCCAGCCGACGCGCATCTCGTCGGACTCGTCACGCGCGAGCCGATCGGCGTGGTCGCGGCTGTCGTGCCGTGGAATTTCCCCGCGATGATCGCGATGTGGAAATGCGCGCCCGCGCTCGCGGCCGGCAACAGCGTCGTGCTCAAGCCGTCCGAGAAGTCGCCGCTGAGCGCGCTGCGGCTCGCCGCGCTGGCCGTGCAGGCCGGGCTGCCGGCCGGCGTGCTGAACGTGCTGCCGGGGTTCGGCGATGCAGGCGAAGCGCTCGCGCGGCATCCGGACGTCGACTGCATCGCGTTTACCGGCTCGACCGCGGTCGGCCATAAAGTCGCGCGCTGCGCGGCCGATTCGAACCTGAAGCGCGTATGGCTCGAACTCGGCGGCAAGTCGCCGCAGATCGTGCTGCCCGATTGCCCCGATCTCGAACGCGCGGCGCGCACCGTCGCGCATGCGGTGTTCTACAACACCGGGCAGATGTGCACGGCGGGTTCGCGCCTGCTCGTCCATCGCGCGATCCGCGACGAACTGGTCGCGCGCGTGCTCGCGATCGCGCCCGAGTATGCGCCCGGCGATCCGCTGTCGCCCGACACGCGGATGGGCAGCCTGATCGACGCCGCGCAGGTCGAGCGCGTGCTCGGCTACGTCGACGCCGGCCGCGACGAGGCGACGCTGCTCGCGGGCGGCCGGCGCGCGCGCGCCGCGAGCGGCGGCCAGTACGTCGAGCCGACCGTGTTCGACTGTCCGCGGGCCGATGCGCGGATCGTGCGCGAGGAGATTTTCGGGCCGGTGCTGGCGGTGACCGCGTTCGACGATCTCGATACGGCCGTCGCGCTCGCGAACGACACGCGTTATGGGCTCGCGGCGTCGGTGTGGACCGCGAACCTGACGACCGCGCACGAAACCGCGCGGCGGCTGCGGGCCGGCACGGTGTGGGTGAACGGCTACGAGGAAACCGACGACATGAACTTCCCGTTCGGCGGCTTCAAGGAATCGGGCAACGGGCGCGACAACTCATTGCACGCGTTGGAGAAGTACACGGAGTTGAAGTCGACGGTGATCCGGTTGCGGTGATATCCAGCAGAAACTTCATTCGAACACGTCCGGCCCGGAGCATTCATGAGCGGCGGGCGCGCTTGTCGAAGCCTCCTCGAAATCGGCATCAACCGGGCCGATCAGCGGCGTGCCGCCGAATCCGGACCTCCGTGGTATCGAAGCGGAAATCCTTCGGCAAGCAAACAGCCTGCGATCCATCGTGCTCGAAAATCCTGGCGGTCTCCATCTCGGCACTCCATGCATCGACAAAACGTGGATATTTTGCCGACTGTGGGTCGCGGCGGCGAATCGTGCGGTCGACATATTGGTGATGAACGGTCGCCTCTCGGGAAATTTGCTCGCGGGGGACACATGTAGCCGTACCCCATATCGGACATCCTGCCCCACATTCATTCCCATCAGGAAACAATCAATCACCATCCGGCGATTCATCTCCCCGTCCGCGCGTTCTAGACTATCGGATCACTTCCCCACCGGACCCACGCAATGACCGATGTCCTGCCGCTGACCACCGACCCCGAATCCGGCCTCCACTACCGGCTGCGCCCGGCCGCCGGCCGCCCCGCGGGCCGCCTGTTGCTGCTGCACGGCGTCGGCGGCAACGAAACCAACCTGCTGAACCTGGCCGGCACGATCGATCCGCGCGTCGAAATCGCGTTCGTGCGCGGGCCGCTGACGTTCGGCCCCGGCCAGCACGCGTGGTTTCCGGTGCGCTTCGGCCCGAACGGTCCGGAAATCGATGCGGCCCGCGCGGAGGCGAGCCGTGTGCAGTTGATCGCGCTGCTGCGCGCGTTGCGCGCGCGGGACACCGGGAACGAACCCGCCGCCTTGCCCACCGTGATCGCCGGCTTCAGCCAGGGCGGCATCATGAGCGCGAGCGTCGGTCTCACCTCGCCGGCCGACGTCGCCGCGTTCGCGGTGCTGTGCGGGCGCATCCTGCCGGAGATCGATCCGCTGATCGCGTCGCGCGATGCGTTGAGCCCGCTGCACGCGCTGGTGATGCACGGCCGCTTCGACGACAAGCTACCGGTCGCGTGGGCGAACACGGCCGACGCGAAGCTGACGGCGCTCGGCGTCGCGCACGATACGCGGCTCTACGACGCCGGCCACGAACTGACCGCGCAGATGGCCCGCGACTTCAGCCGCTGGGTCGGCGCACGCGCCGGGTTGAACTGAGCGCACCGGGCGGTCGCCCGCCCGGGCCTGTCGTCAGACGTTGCTCGCCGGATCGGCAACGACCGGCACGCGAGCCTCGGCAGCAGCCTCTCGCGCGGCACCGCGCTTGGCCAGCTTCCAGCCGACCACGAGCGCGAGCACGACCACGGGAATCATCGCGACGGTCCACGTGCCGCCCGGGTAATCGAACGCCATCAGCACCAGCACGCTGACCAGGAACCCGAGCGTGAGCCACGACGTGAACGGCGCGCCAGGCATCCGGAATGACACGGGGCTCAGCTCGCCGCGATTGACCGCGCGGCGGAACAGGATCTGGCACATCACGATGAAGCCCCAGGTCGTGATGATCCCGAGCGACGCCATGTTCAGCACGATCTCGAACGCCTGCGCCGGCACGATGTAATTCAGCGGCACGCCGATCGCATTGACCGCGACCGTGACCAGGATCCCGCCGTACGGCACGCCGCGCGCGTTCATCCGCGACACGAAGCGCGGCGCCGAGCCGCCCATCGCGAGCGAACGCAGCACGCGCCCGGTCGAATAGAGGCCGGAGTTCAGGCTCGACAGCGCGGCGGTCAGCACCACGACGTTCATCACCGTGCCGACGTACGGCACGCCGAGCTTGCTGAAGAACGTCACGAACGGGCTTTCGTGCGCGCTGTACGCGGTCCACGGCAGCAGCATCGTCAGCAGCACGACGGAGCCGACGTAGAACAGCGCGATGCGCCACATCACGCTGTTGATCGCCTTCGGCAGCACCTTGCGCGCATCGGCGGTCTCGCCGGCCGCGACGCCGACGAGCTCGATGCTCGCATACGCGAACACGACGCCCTGCACGATCAGCACCGCCGGCAGGATCCCGTGCGGGAAGATCCCGCCGTGATCCGCGATCAGGTGCAGCCCCGGCATCTGCCCGGCAACCGGATGGCCGCTCGCGAGAAACACGGCGCCGACCGCGAGGAACAGCGCGAGCGTCCCCACCTTGACGATCGAGAACCAGAACTCCATCTCGCCGAACACCTTCACGCCGATCATGTTCATCACCGACACGATCCCCAGCGCGCCGAGCGCGAACACCCACTGCGGCACGTCGGTGAACACGGCCCAGTACTTCATGTAGATCGCCACCGCGGTGATGTCGACGATGCCGGTGGTCGCCCAGTTCAGGTAGTACATCCAGCCCGCGACGAACGACGCGCGCTCGCCCATGAACTCCCGTGCGTACGACACGAACGAGCCGCTGGTCGGCCGGTGCATCACGAGCTCGCCGAGCGCGCGCATGATCAGGAAGGCGAACGCGCCGCACACGAGATACACGACGGCCAGCGCGGGCCCCGCGCTCTGCAGGCGGCCGCCCGCGCCGAGAAAGAGGCCGGTGCCGATCGCACCGCCCATCGCGATCATCTGCACGTGTCGGGGCTTCAGGTGCTGCGCATAGCCGGCCTCGTGCGACGCGAACATCGCGTCGCGATCGGCATGACGGGGGTCCGCGCCGCCGGCCGGGTCGGCCGCGCGCTCGCTGGCGTGCTTCATGGTGTGTCTCCGTTTCTTGATGTGTCGCGCCCGTCGACGGGCGCTGCGGGAACGGCCGCGCGCGGGCCGCCGGCGGCAGGCGCCGGCGCCGCGCGGCCGGAATCAGTACGCGCGCGGACGGATCAGCGCTTCGGGCTGCAGCGCCTCGTCCAGTTGCGCGGCGGTCATCAGCTCGCGATCGAGCACGACTTCGCGGATCGACTTGCCGCTCGCGTGCGCCTCGGCGGCCACGGCGGTCGCGCGCTTGTAGCCGATGTACGGGTTCAGCGCGGTCGCGAGCGCGACCGACCGCTCCATCGTTTCGCGCAAGCGCTCGGGGTTCGCGGTGATTCCGCTCACGCAGCGGTCCGCGAGCGTCGTGCAGGCGGCCGTCAGATGGCCGAAGCTGCGGAACAGCGCGCTCGCGATCACCGGCTCGAACGCGTTGAGCTGAAGCTGGCCGGCCTCGGCGGCGAAGGTCACCGTCAGGTCGTTGCCGAACACTTCGAACGCGACCTGGTTCACGACTTCCGGAATCACCGGGTTCACCTTGCCCGGCATGATCGACGAGCCGGCCTGCACCGGCGGCAGGTTGATTTCGCCGAAGCCGGCACGCGGGCCGCTCGACAGCAGCCGCAGGTCGTTGCAGATCTTCGACAGCTTGACCGCGATCCGCTTCAGCACGCCGGAGACCTGCACGAACGCGCCGCAGTCCTGCGTCGCCTCGATCAGGTTCGGCGCGGTGCTCAGGTCCAGGCCGGTGATGCGGCGCAGCGCGGCCAGCGCCTTCTCCGCGTACTGCGGATGGGCGGTGATGCCGGTGCCGATCGCGGTCGCGCCGAGATTGATCTCGCGCATCAGCAAGCCGGCTTCCTGCAGGCGCGCGATGTCTTCCGTCACCATCACCGCGTAGGTCGAGAACTCCTGGCCGAGCGTCATCGGCACGGCGTCCTGCAACTGCGTGCGGCCGAGCTTCAGCAGATCCGAGAACGCGTCGGCCTTCTCCGCGAACGCATCGCGCAGGCGCGCCATCGCGTCGAGCAGATGCTCGACCGCGAAGCAGGTCGCGATCCGGATCGCGGTCGGATAGACGTCGTTCGTGCTCTGCGCGAGGTTGACGTGCTCGTTGGGATGCAGGTATTCGTACTGCCCGCGTGCATGCCCCATGATCTCGAGCGCGCGGTTGCAGATCACCTCGTTGGCGTTCATGTTGGTCGACGTGCCGGCCCCGCCCTGGATGATGTCGACCACGAACTGGTCGTGCAGGCGGCCTTCGCGGATCTCGACACAGGCGGCGGCGATCGCGTCGCGATACGCGTCCGGCAGCAGCCCGAGCTCGCAGTTCGCGTCGGCCGCGGCTTCCTTCACCGCCGCGAGCGCCATGACGAGGTACGGCAGCGACGCGATCGTGCGCCCCGAAATGTCGAAGTTCTCCTTCGCGCGCAGCGTATGGACGCCGTAGTACGCCGAATCCGGAATGCTTCGTTTCCCTAAGAGATCCGCTTCGACGCGGAAGCCGTTTTCCGTCATGGGTGCCCCTCCTGAAATGTCTCGTGCCGCCGCGGCAAGGCGGCTGCGTTCCCCGCTTCCCCGTACGACGGGTTCGCATTCTATGCCTTTGCATAAAGAAGCTCGCCTCTGTATTATCGAAAGCGGTTTTGCGTGGGATGCAACAACGAGAGACGAATGAAAACAATGGCAAGAGACACCGGCATCGATCACCTCGGCGCGATGCGCGCGTTCGTGCGGGTCGTCGAAATGGGGAGTTTTTCCGCGGTCGCGAAGGAGATGCATGTGTCGACGTCCACCGTCGCGCGCAAGATCACGGCGATCGAGGACGCGCTTGGCGTCGCGCTGCTGCATCGCTCGACGCACAGCGTGACGCTGACCGAGGCCGGCCACATCTACCTGGAACGCGCGGTCACGCTGATCGCCGATCTCGACGACACGCTGCGCGTCGTCGCCGAGCTCAATTCGCAGCCGAGCGGCCCGCTGAAGCTCACCGCGCCGGTCGCGTTCGGCCGCCGCCACCTCGCGCCGATGATCGCGCCGTTTCTCGCGCGCTACCCGACGATCCAGCTCGACGTGCGGCTCACCGACAACCACAACGACCTCGTCGCCGGCGGCTTCGACCTCGACATTCACGAGGGCGAGAACTACCTGGACAACCTGGTCGTCCACCGGCTGTCGCGCAACGACAGCATCCTGTGCGCGACGCCCGGCTATCTCGACCGCTGCGGACGCCCCGCGACGCCGGACGATCTCCGGCATCACAACTGCCTGCGCTACGTGCACCCGGAAGGCGATCCGCGGTGGGAGCTCGTGCGCGGCGACGCGCGGCACAGCGTGCTGCCGGCCGGCAACCTCGTCACCGATCATTCGGAACTGCTGCTGGATGCGACCTGCGCGGGGCTCGGCATCGCCGAATTCGAGATCTGGCTGGTGCGCGACCTGCTCGCGAGCGGTCGGCTCGAAGCCGTGCTGCCGCGCTACCGGCTGCAGAACAAGCTGACGGGCGACTACATCTACATCGCGTATCTGTCGAACCGGCGCAGCTCGGCGAAGCTGCGCGTGCTGAAGGACTTCCTCATGGAGCATCTCGCGCACATCGGCGAGCTGTCGGAAGTCGAGCTGGCGAAGATTCGCGACGCGGGCGCGTAGCGGCTGCCGTCGCGCCGGCCGGCAACGCGGCGCCGCTGCGCACCGCGGCCCGCGGCATCGGTGCGCCGACGCCCGTCAGGCCGGCTGCAATTCGAACGGGAACGTCGCGTGCCCGACCTCGACACCCTGCGTGTTCAGCATCCGCGGCCGGTGGAACGCGGCGAGCCGCGCGCGCTGCGCGTCCGTGCCGATCTGCAGACGCTCGAGCAGTTCGCTGACCATCATGTACAGCACGTCGATGTTGCCGTCCTCGATCTTCACCGAGAGGCCGAGCGCGCCGTCGGCGCCGAGCGCCCGCGTGCGCGCCGATGCGCGTACGCCGATCCCGTAGCACGCATCCGCACCGAGCTTGCCGACGACCTGCCCGTCGAACGCATCCATCAGCACCGTGCAGTAGCGCCCTTCTCCGGCGACAAGCTCCGGATGGGCCGTCATCGCATGATGAATGCGCGCCAGCGCACGCACGCGACCGGTCGCCGCGGCGCCGCCGGCTGCCACCGTATCCGCGCCGTCGGCCAGCGATGCGTAAAGACGCGCGAGGCGATCGAGCGGGAACGCCGGCGTCGGCAGGTTGCAGCCGTCGATCGCCCAGTCGACCTCGTCGTCGCGCAGGCCGCACGCGTTGGCGACCACCTGCTTCACGCGCACCTGCATCGGATGCTCCGGCAGATGATAGTCGGCGATCGCGGCGCCGATCGCCCGCGCGCCGGCCAGCATCCCGACATGCTTGCCCGAACAGTTGCTGCAGACGCCGGTCGGCGTGTAGTCGCGCTTGATCCACGACCGGTACACCGCGTCCGACAGCGGCGCATGCCCGCCGCACCGCAGATCCGACTCCTGCGCGTCGACCTTCTCCAGCATCGCCCGCGTGCGCGCGATGTGCCGCTCCTCGCTGCTGTGCGACGCGCACATCAACGCGATGTCCGCGTCGTCGAAACCGAACCGCTCGGGCGCGCCCGTCTCGATCACGGACAGCGCCTGGGCCGGCTTCGCCGCCGAGCGCGCGAGCGTCATCCGGTACGGATTGCCAAGCCGGAACAGCAGCTTGCCGCCGGCATCCACCACCGCCACGTCGGCGACGTGTCTATTCTCGATCGCCTTGCCGCGGTACGTCACGACCGCTGCGCGTTGGGTGTCCATCTGTCTTGTCTCCTTCGTCGGGGCCTGAATGCCGGGGCCCGTGCAACCGGTACGGCAGTGTATCGAGTCTGCCGCCCGGTCGAGCCGGTCGGCCGGTGGAAAGCGGTATTGCGCCGGATGCAAAGCCGTCGCCCCTCACGAAAACCTGACGGATTCAGTACACGGAGCCTTCGATCGCCAGCAGCGCGAACGTCGCGAGCCAGTGCTCGCCCATGTAATCGCCGGCCACGTGCGCGAGCGCGCTCGCGAGATGCCGGTCGGCCGCATCGAGCAGCCTCGCGCGCCGTGCATCGTCTTCCGGCAGCGCGCCGGCCAGCGCGCGCTGGCACCACGCGCGGCTCAGGTTCAAGCCGTCCAGATGCGCGATCTTGCCGTCGCTGCGGTCGCTGACCGTCGCCGGCACGAACAGCGTCGCCGGCTCGCCGCGCGCGAGATCCGGCAGGAAACGCGCGAACCAGCCGTCGAATTCGGCGGCCGGCAGCACGCGCCGCATCAGCTCCGCCTCCATCAGCGCGGGCGACAGGAACTCGTCGCCCGACGGCTCCCACGCCTGGCACGCGACATCGTTCAGGTGCCAGCGTCTCGCGGTATCGACGATCAGTGCCGCGAGCCCGTCGCGCTGCGTCGCGCGCGCGAAGTCGAGCGCGAGCGCCAGTGCGAACGCGGTGTTGAAGTGCGTGCCGACCCGCAGCGGATAGGTCGCCTTCGGCAGGAAGGTCTCGAAGCGCGCGACGAACAGGTCGGCGAGCGGCGCGATCGTCTTCGCCCAGCGGGCGGCCTGCGGCACCACGCCCTTCAGCGCGAGCCGTTCCAGCTGCGCGGACAGCGCCAGCAGCCACGCCCATCCGTACGGCCGCTCGAAGCCGCTGTTGTGCGGCAGCGCAAGATACGCGCGTTCGCCGGCGACGTTCGCGTCGGTGAAATGCGCGTCGACGACGGCGATGATCCGCTCGGCTTCCGCCAGCGCCGGATAGCGTTCGAGCACGCGCAGCACGAGCCAGTAGCCATGCACGCACGAATGCCAGTCGTAGCTGCCGTAGAAGATCGGGTGCAACGCGCGCGGCCCCTGCACGTCGTGCGGGCCTTCGAGCGAATGGGTGAGCTTGTTCGGATATTCGCGGGTCAGGTGCGCGAGCGCGAGCGACGCGAATTTCGAGGCGAGTCCGGGGGTCAGTCGGTCGGTCATGGGCATCTCGTCAGTCTCGTCAGAAGCGGAATACGAACGCGTACATCAGCAGCGTGTTGACGGCCAGCAGCAGCACGGCGGTCGGCCACTGCGCCTTGATCACGCCGTTCTTGTCCTTCAGTTCGAGCAGCGCGGCCGGCACGATGTTGAAGTTCGCGGCCATCGGCGTCATCAGCGTACCGCAGAAGCCGCTCAGCATCCCGATCGCGCCGAGGATCGCCGGGTTGCCGTGGAACTGGTGGACGATCAGCGGCAGGCCGATGCCGGCCGTCATCACCGGGAACGCGGCGAACCCGTTGCCCATGATCATCGTGAACAGCGCCATGCCGACCGTATAGGCGGCGACGACCGCGAATGGCGAATCGATCGGCACCCAGTCCTTCACGAGCCCCGCCACCACGCCGCCGACGCCCGCGACCGCGAACAGCGCGCCGAGCGCCGCGAGCATCTGCGGCAGGATCGCGGCCCAGCCGACCGCGTCCATCGTGTGACGCGCCTCCTTCAGCGCGTGCACCGGCGAATCGCGCAGCATCGCGAGCGCGACGGCGAACGCGACGAGCGTGCCGAGCACGAGCGAGATCAGCGTCACGCTCTTCGGCTCGACGAACGGCACGAGCTTGAGCGCGAACGTGCCGATCAGCGTGACGACGGGAATCAGCAGCGCGGGCAGGAACAGCCGGTTGCCGAAGCGCAGCGCCTTCGCGTCGCGCCGCGCGGCTGCCGCGTCGCCGGCTTCGTCCGACTTGCCGCGCCCCAGCTTGCCCGAGCCCGCGATCAGCGCGAGCGCGATCGCGAGGCAGCCCGTCACGAAGTGCGGCAGCAGCGCGCCGAACAGGAACGTGAGCGCGTAGATCGCCCAGAACGCGAAATTGACGACACGGCGCGGGTTCGTGCGGTCCGTCAGGTTGAAGCACGCGAACGCGGCGAACATCAGCCCGGCGAGCGTGTACAGCGGTTCGAGGCCGATCATCGCGCGCCCTCCCGCCCGAATGCGCCGAAGCCGCGCGACAGCCGATGATCGAGCAGCGCGAGCCGCGTGCAGTGAATCAGCAGCGCGGCGACCGCGGTCGGGATCGCCCAGACCGACAGGTGCAGCGGCTCGATCGCGATCCCGTTCTGTTCGAGAAAGCCCTTGATCAACAGGATCGACTGGATCGCGATGAAGATGTCCTCGCCGAAGAACACGGCGACGTTGTCGGCGGCCGACGCGTGCGCGCGGATCTGCTGGCGCACCGACTCGGGCAGGTCGCCGTGCCGGCCGACGGCCGCGGCCTCGGCCATCGGCGCGATCAGCGGCCGCACCATCTGCGCGTGTCCGCCGAGCGACGTGAGGCCGAGCGCGGCCGTCACCTGGCGCAGCACGAAATACAGCATCAGCACGCGGCCGGTGGTCGCCGCGTGCACGCGCGAGATCATCCGCTTCGCCTGTTCCTTGAGGCCGTTGCGCTCGAGCAGCGCGATCACCGGCAGCGTCAGCCAGATCAGCCCCATGTAGCGGTTGTCGGCGAACGCCTTGCCGAATGCGCTGACGATGCCGACGAGCGGCATCCCGCCCGCCAGCCCCGTCGCGAGGCCCGCGATCGTCACCACCAGCAGCGCGTTGAAGCGCAGCGCGAAACCGATCACGACGATCGGCACGCCAATCAGCACCAGCATTGCTCCTCCTTGTGTTGGATGCGCGGCGCCGTGACGACGTGCCGCCCGCCCGGTTTCGACCGGGTTCAGGCCGCAAAATCTAACACGAGACTTTATCGATAAAAAGTCGACAATTTGATGCTTCGGGTAAACGTTGAAACCGGTACTACCGTGTGTCGGCCTTGTGTCGGCCTTGTGTCAGCGATGTTTCAGCCGTGTGCGGTCGGCAGCGGGCGGCACCGGCGGCGCGCGCGGCACGCACGCTTGCGCCGCGCGAACCGCGGGCGGCCGGCGCGCCCGCCGCGCATGGCGGAGCGCCGGTGCGCCGACTAAACTGGAAGGCATCGGCAACGTTCGGGAGAGCCGCCATGATTGACGTATTCCAGACCATCGGCAGCCGCGCGTTCTCCGCTCATCTGGCGAAGGACGGGATGGTGACGCTGATGGAACAACGCCAGGAAGTCGACCGCGTGACGCTCGCGACCGCCTATGCCGCGCTCGTCGAGGAATCGGAGCAGGAAGCCGACCTGCTCGACGCAACCGTCGAAGGGATGATGCGCGCGCTGATCCAGGGGTACGCGCGCAGCCATTGATCGACTGAACGCGCCCCGGGCGCGGTGCGCCGGCCCGCGCGGCCGGCTCGCCGATGCCCGCGCATGCGCCCGCATGCGCCCGTTTCCCGCCGAAACGAACGCGCCGGCAACGGGTTTCCGCACCGCCGCATCGTCCCGCAGATGGCCGTCCGCCTTCGCGGGCGGCAAAAATGTCGCCTCGGATTAGAGAAAAGGGTCGGAAACGACGCAATGCGCAATTTTTTCGATTGCCGCCGCTCGCGTCGCATGACAGCATGCGGACGTCGCCAATCGAAAAGAATTCCGTGCCGCGCGCCCGCCGACGCCGTTCGGCGGCGCCGAACCGGCACTGCCTTTCATGAACCCGGCCCATATCCAACACTACGAACCGACCGGAGCATCCCGCTTGTGAATATCGGCATCGTCAACGACCTCCCGCTTGCCGTCGAGGCGATGCGCCGCGCGCTCGCGCGCCGGCCCGAGCATCGCGTGCTGTGGGTCGCGACCGACGGCGCGCAAGCCGTCGAACTGTGCGCCGCGCAACCGCCCGACGTCGTGCTGATGGACCTGGTCATGCCGAAGTGCGACGGGATCGAGGCGACGCGGCGGATCATGCGTTCCGCCCGCCCGTGCGCGATCCTGATCGTGACGAGCTGCATCGGCGCGAACGCATGGCGCGTGTTCGAAGCGATGGGTGCCGGCGCGCTCGACGCGGTCGATACGCCTCGCCTCGGCGAAGACGCGGCCGGCGACGGCGCGCGGCTGCTGCTCGCCAAGATCGACCAGATCGGCCGCCTGCTCGACGCGCCCGGCGGTGTCCGCGCGGCCGGCACGGCCTCGCGCACGGGCGGCGGCCCGCTGATCGCGATCGGCGCGTCCGCCGGCGGCCCCGGCGCGCTCGCGTCGATCCTCGGCGGCCTGCCCGCCGACTTCAGCGCGCCGATCGTGATCGTCCAGCACGTCGATCGCGCGTTCGCCGAAGGAATGGCGCAATGGCTCGACGGCCAGACGCCGCTGACCGTGCGCGTGGCGCACGAAGGCGACCGCCCGCAGCCGGGCGTCGCGCTGCTCGCGGCGACCGACGATCACCTGCGCATCACGCGCACCGGCACGCTCGAATACACGCGCGAACCGGCCGCCACGCCGTACCGGCCGTCGGTCGACGTGTTCTTCAACAGCCTGACCGAGCACTGGCCGGGCCGCGTGATCGGCGTGCTGCTGACCGGCATGGGACGCGACGGCGCGATCGGCCTGAAGGCCCTGCGGATGAAGGGCTATCACACGATCGCGCAGGACGAGGCGACCAGCGCCGTCTACGGCATGCCGAAGGCGGCCGCGACGCTCGACGCGGCCCGCGCGATCCTGCCGCTCGAGCGCATCGCGGGCGAGCTGGCGGCACTCGCGCGAATCTAACCCAATGAAACCCTGTCACACCCGTCGCAGCCATGGCGCGACCCTGCATCAATCATGACCAGCGACCTCACCCGCCCGCCCGGCGGCCCGCAGGCGGCGTTCGACGCCGCGCACCTGCCGCCCATGCCGCACGCCGACACCCCCGCGATGGTCCTGCTCGTCGACGACCAGACGATCGTCGCGGAAGCCATCCGGCGCGCGCTCGTCGACGAGGACGGCATCGACTTCCACTACTGCCCGCGCTCGGACGACGCGCTGGCGACCGCGATCGAGACGCGGCCGACCGTGATCCTGCAGGATCTCGTGATGCCCGGCATCGACGGGTTGAGCCTCGTGAAGGCGTACCGCGCGAATCCGGCGACGCGTGACGTGCCGATCATCGTGCTGTCGACGCAGGAAGAGCCGGTGATCAAGAGCGCCGCGTTCGCGGCCGGCGCGAACGACTATCTCGTGAAACTGCCCGACCGCATCGAGCTGGTCGCGCGGATCCGCTATCACTCGCGCTCGTACATGAACCTGCTGCAGCGCGACGAGGCCTATCGCGCGCTGCGGCAATCGCAGCAGCAACTGCTCGAGGCCAATCTCGAACTGCGGCGCCTCACGCATTCGGACGGCCTGACCGGGCTGTCGAACCGCCGCTATCTCGACGAATACCTGGCGGCCGAATGGCGGCGCGGCACGCGCGAGCGCAGCGAGCTGTCGCTGCTGATGATCGACGTCGACAACTTCAAGCTGTACAACGACACATACGGCCACGTGTCGGGCGACAGCGTGCTCAAGCAGGTCGCGACGACCATCGAGCGCTGTCTCGGGCAGTCCGGCGATCTCGCCGCGCGTTTCGGCGGCGAGGAGTTCGCGGTCGTGATGCCGGCCACGTCGCCGGGCGCCGCGCGGCTGCTCGGCGAGAAGATCCGCCTCGCGGTCGAGTCGCTGCGGCTCGAGCATGTGCACGCGTCGACGGGCCGCTACGTGACGATCAGCATCGGCGGCGCGAGCATCGTGCCGGCCCTCGGCCTGCCGACCACCTCGCTGATCGAGGCGGCCGATCGCGCGCTGTATCGCGCGAAGCACGACGGCAAGAATCGCGTCGAGATCGACGCGCCGCCGGCGCCCCCGGTTCAGCCGGCCGGCGGCGGTTTCGCCTGAACGCCTACACGGTGACGAGCCGGCGCGCGTAATCGGTCGGATCGAGCGGCCGGCCGAACAGGTAGCCCTGCTGCATGTCGCAGCCGATCTGCTGCAGGAACCACGACTGCGCCTGGGTCTCGACGCCTTCCGCGGTGACCTTCATCCCGAGGGAATGCGCCATCGCGACGACGGCCTGCGTGATCGCGACCGAGTCGCGATGATCGGGCACGCCCGATACGAACGAACGGTCGACCTTCAGGTTGTGCAGCGGGAAACGCTTCAGGTAGGCGAGCGACGAGTAGCCGGTGCCGAAATCGTCGACCGAGATCCGCACGTTCATGTCCGTGAGCGCTTCGAGCATCGGCAGCACGGTGTCCGTGTCGTTCATCAGCAGTCCTTCGGTAATCTCCAGCTCGAGCGCCCCCGGATCGAGCTGCGTCTGCGCGAGGCAGTGGTAGACCGACTCGACGAGCCCCTCGTGGAACTGCCGCGGCGACAGGTTGACCGCGAGCATCAGGTCGGGCGCGATCGTGCGGCGCCATTCGGCGGCCTGCCGGCAGGCCGTTTCGAGCACCCACTGGCCGATCGCGACAATCAGCCCGGTATCTTCCGCGACCGGAATGAATTCCGCCGGAGACATCGGCCCGAGTTCGGGGCTCGTCCAGCGCAGCAGCGCTTCGGCGCCGACCGTGCGGCCGCTGCGCGCGTCGACGACCGGCTGGTACGCGAGCCGCAGCATGTCCGAGGAGAGCGCGCGCCGCAGCGACTGCTCGATCGCGAAGCGGCGCTGCAGGCGCAGGTTCAGCTGCGCGGTGAAGAACGTGAAGTGGTTGCGGCCGCGCTGCTTCGCGTCGTACATCGCGGAGTCGGCGTTGCGCATCAGCGTGACCGCATCGTCGCCGTCGCGCGGCGCGACGCTGATCCCGATCGATACGCCGAGCCAGTATTCGTTGTTCGCGATCTCGAACGGCTTCGCGATCGTGTCGATCACCTCGCGCGCGAGCATGGCCAGCTCGTCGGGATCGTCGCAGTGGTCGACGAGGATCACGAACTCGTCGCCGCCGACGCGCGTGAGCGCGTGGCGCCCGCCCGCGCAGGCCGCGAGGCGCGCGGCGACGCTGCGCAAGAGCGCGTCGCCGGCCTCGTGGCCGGCCGTGTCGTTGACCTTCTTGAAGCCGACGAGATCGATGAACAGGATCGCGACGTGCGCGGGCCCGGCCGCCGCCTCGCGCGCGCCGAACAGCTCGCGCATCCGCTCGGAGAGCCAGCGCCGGTTGTAGAGGCCCGTCAGCGCGTCGCGCGTCGCCAGGTAGCGCAGTTGCTGCTGCGCTTCGCGCACGGGGCCGATGTCATGAAACGACACGAGCACCGATTCGGGCTGCGTCTCGCCCGGTTTCACGATCGGCACCGCGTTGCCGCGCACCCAGATGACGTCGCCGTCGGCGAGCCCGAAGCCGACCGAGTAGTCGAGCTGCGGCATGGCCGTGGTGAACGCGAGCCGGCTCGGCCAGTCGTCGGGCGCGATCGGCGTGCCGTCCTCGCGCAGCTTGTACAGAATCACCGTCGACAGCCGGCGGCCGACGAGGTCGCCCTTCGCGCGCATCATCCGGTTCGCGCTCGGATTGCTCGCGATCACGATGCCGTCGCGCGACACGACGAGAATCCCTTCGTTCAGGCTGTTGACGACCAGGCGGTGATGTTCCTCGCTGCGCGCGAGCTGCCGCGCGATCCAGTCCTGGTGCACCGCGAGGCCGACGCTGTTGCCGATATCGCGCAGCAGGTCGGTTTCGGCATCGGTGGGCCGCCGCGGCGTACGGTGATAGACGGCGAATGCGCCGAGCACGGTGCCCGCATCGTCCAGGAACGGCACCGACCAGCACGCGCGCAGGCCGTGCGGCAACGCGAACGAACGATAGTCGGCCCACAAGGGATCGGTTTCGATGTCTTCGACGGCGATCATCCGGCGCTCGTACATCGCCGTGCCGCACGAGCCCGCGGCGGGCCCGATCGATGCGCCGTCGATCGCCGCGCTGTACTGCACGGGCAGCGACGGCGCGGCGCCGACGTGCACGTGCATGCCGTCCGCGTCGAGCAGCAGGATCGTGCACGACGCGCCGTCGCCGAGCAGCGCCTCGGCGCGCCGGCAGACCTCGACGAGCAGTTCCGGCAGGGGTGTATTGCGTGTGATCAGCCTCAGCACGCTTTGCTCGGATGCGAGCACTTCCGCTGCGAGGCCGAGACTGTAGCGAGAACTTTGCGGTTCGGTATTCAAGATGAATCCTGCCGTCAGTTCGACCGGGTCTGATGCGCCCGATTCGTAGCGATTCTTCGTGCCGTGTACCGCCCCGAGTCGACTCGCCCCCGGTGCGCCCCCATTGCACGCCGGTCACGGCGCGCCAAAATATATTTAACACCAATCCGCACCCGCTGGCGTACCCGCGCGCATCGAGGGTATACGCGTGGTCGCGGCCGGCGGGACGGCGCCCCGATTTGTCAGACGATTATTTGTAGCGCACCGGCCCCGCCGGCCGCCGTCAGTCCTTGCGAATATGCTCGGCAAGGAAGTCGATCAGCAGCCGCACGCGCGGCAGAAGCCCGCGCCGGGACGGGAACACCGCGTGAATCACGCCGCCCTTCGGCGCCCACCCGGGCAGCACGTCGATCAGCGTGCCGTCGCGCAGGTCGTCCTCGATGACCATGCACGGCAACTGCACGATGCCGACGCCATGAATCGCCGCGTCGCGCAACGCGTGCATGTCGTCGGAGATGTAGCGCGGATGATGGCGCAGCTGCGCCTGCTCGCCGTGCGGCCCGACCAGCTGCCACACGTGCTGCCGCGGCGGCCCCCAGTCGAGGCTCGGCTCGCCGGCCAGCTCGGCCGGGTCGGCCGGGACCGTGCGTCCGGCCAGCCACTGCGGCGCGGCCACCAGCCGCTGCGGGCTGTCGCCGAGAATCCGCATCACGAGGTCGCTGTCCTCCAGCGGCGGGAAACGCACGCGCAGCGCCAGGTCGAAGCCTTCGCTCAGCAGGTCGACGCGGCGGTTCGTCGCTTCGAGATGCACGTGCACCGCCGGATGGATCGCCATGAAGCGCGCGACGAGCTCGCTCACGCGATATTCGAGCAGCGCGGTCGGGCAGCTCACGCGGACGATCCCGCGCGGCTCCGCGTGCCGGCGCTCGATCACCTCGCGCGCCGCGTCGGCCTCGACCAGCACCGCGAGGCAGCGTTCGTAGAATTCGCGGCCGGTTTCCGTGACCGTGAAATGACGCGTCGTCCGCTGCAGCAGCCGCACGTCGTAGTGCGCTTCCAGCGCGGCGATGCGCCGGCTCAGCGTCGACTTCGGGACATCCAGCGCCCGCCCCGCCTGCGTGAAGCCGCCGTGCTCGACCACCTTCACGAAATAGTAGAGGTCGTTCAGGTCATCCATGATTGTTCCACCCATAGAACACTGACGGCATTCTAAGGGACTGGAAGCGCGGTTGTTGCGCGCATAGCATCGTTCTTCGATGGGGATCGATTACGCGAACGCGACCGGAGATTTTCCCTGACGGGTGCCTCGCGCGCCGAATCGATTGACTAAGCTTGGAGCACTCGCCCGCCGAGCGCACCGCATCGGACGTGTGCGACAGCACGGGCGCCCCGCCGCGACGACGATCCCGACGCCGCGGCCGCCCACCCTGGACCCTCGGGATTTCTCTCACTTCCTGTCCTGTCTCTGGAGGC
>NZ_JANKOG010000027.1:0-86206 GCF_024656005.1 Burkholderia sp. SCN-KJ | reverse complement strand
CGCAATGGCGAAGTGCAACGTGGCTGGAGCTGGGGCGCCGATGGCGTTAGTCCATGTACCCATCGTTCTCGAACGCCCCACCATTTTGCCCACCGAGATCTACGCGGTACATCCTTCTCCAGATCACACCAATCCGCCATCAGTCAGCAGCGGTCATGTCGCGGCACACGGCGATGACGTCATAATCGACGACGATGTGTGACGTTGATTCACAATTGTCGATAAATGCCGCCTTGCGGCGAAATCCCCCCGCTTGATCCACCCGTCCCTCGATGTGTCGCGTCGACCTGATCGTGCGCACCATTCGGCGCACGCAAGAACGATATCGTCATAAAAATCTATGCGCATAAAGTCCATTCGCGCGACGTGCCCGACAGAGCGGACAACCAATCCTTCAGGGTAATATCGCCACTCGTCCCGATTCCCAGCGTCGTCTGCACCTGCCGGGAACTCGGTATTCTTTGCATTGCGTCTCCTGTACCGTTCATGACTGACAGCCCTGCCCAAGGTGGTCGGACGACCGACTTCTTGCCGTACCTCGTCGCCGCAACGTTCTTCATGGAGTATCTCGACACGACCGTGATCGCGACCGCGTTGCCGCAGATGGCGCGCTCGTTCGGCGTCGGGCCGAACGCGTTGAGCCTCGGGATGACAGCCTACATGCTGGCGCTCGCGGTGTTCATCCCGATCAGCGGCTGGATCGCGGATCGCTATGGCTCGCGTACGGTGTTCGCAACGGCCATCTTCGTCTTTACCGGTGCGTCGGTGCTGTGCGGGCTGTCCGAGGGCGTGGTGACGTTCACGGCCGCGCGCCTGCTGCAGGGTGTCGGCGGGGCGATGATGGTGCCGGTCGGACGGATGATCGTCGTGCGCAGCACCGAGAAGGCCAGGCTGATGCGTGCGATCGCGACGATTACGTGGCCGGGCATCGTCGCGCCGGTCGTCGGGCCGCCGATCGGTGGCTTCATCACGACCTACGCGTCATGGCGATGGATCTTCCTGTTGAATGTCCCGTTCGGCATCGCTGCGCTCGTCTGTACCTGGCTGATCGTCCGGAACACACGGGCCGATGAGCAACGGCCGCTTGACTGGGTCGGGTTCGTGCTGGCCGGCGGAGCGTTGACCTGTCTGCTGATCGGTACCGAAGCGGCCGGCCAGCAGGACGTCGACTTCGCGCGCGCGGGCATTCTGGTGGGGGCGAGCGTGCTGTTCGGCATCGCCGCGTGGATGCACGCGCAACGCTGCGCCCACCCGCTGCTCGATTTCACGACGCTGAAGGTGCCGACGTTCTCGGTGACGGTGATCACCGGCTCGATCACGCGGATGGCGATCAACGCCGTGCCTTATCTGCTGCCGCTGCTGTTCCAGATCGGCTTCGGGCTGTCGCCGTTCCAGTCCGGCCTGCTGCTGCTCGCGAGCGCGCTCGGCAATCTCGGGATGAAGGCGGGAACGTCGTGGATCCTCGACCGCTTCGGTTTCCGGCGCGTTGCACTCGTCGACGTGACAATTGTCGGCATTTTCACGATCGCGTGCGGCTGGCTGACCGCGTCGACGCCGCTGGCGATCACGCTGTTCGTCGTATTCGTCTACGGGCTCACGCGGTCGATGCAGTTCACGACGCTCGCGACGCTGGCGTATGCGGATATACCGGCCCGGCAGACGAGCGCGGCCAGCACGCTGTGGAGCGCCGCGCAGCAGATGACGATCGGGATGGGGATCGCATTCGGTGCGTTGTCGCTGCGGCTCGCGGCGTTGGTACGTGGCGACGCGGCCGGCGTGCACTACGTACTCGACGATTTTCGCTGGGCGTTCGTTGCGGCGGGCGTGCTCGCGCTGCTGACGTTGCCGGGCTATGCGCGGCTGGCTTCCGATGCTGGCGACCGCCTGCGGGCAAATGTGGCCCGAGGGTAGGCCGGATCTCGCGTTGCCTTGGCGTCGCGACAGGTGAGGGCGGTGGCTTTTCGTCGCTCACCTGAAACATCGATCGTTCAAGGCGACGATGATCCGACGGGCGGCACAACCCGTTTTCCGTTACCGCGGGTGATGAGCGGACCGTACGGCGACGGCAGGGTGCAACGAGCCTCGAGCACCGACGTGCGGTGCCGGTTGCACGACCCCGTCCGCGGGCCGAATGGCGCGACAGCGTCATGTTCGTTCCGCGGGCCGTCACTGTGCGTCATGGAAGATGATGCCGACCGTGTGGCGGTGGCCGCTTCGAATTCTGCTCACACCATGGCGCAAGTTGACGCGGTAGACGCCGCGCGTTCCCTGCACGGGCCTGCCGTGCACGGCGAAGATCACCGCGTCGCCTTGCATGAGCGGCACCACTTCCGCGCGTGACTGCATGCGTGGCCGCTGTTCCGTCAGCACGAACTCGCCGCCCGTGAAATCCCGCCCAGGTGCCGACAACAGGATCGCGACCTGGAGCGGAAAGACATGCTCGCCATACAGGTCTTGATGGAGACAGTTGTAGTCGTCAGGCCCGTATTGCAGGATCAGCGGTGTCGGGCGCGTCTGTCCCGCCGCGTGGCAGCGATCGAGGAAGGTCCGGTGCTCTTTCGGATAGCGGACGTCGATCCCGAGTGCGTGGTTCCAGCGATTCGCGATCGGCGCGAGATGCGGATAGAGCGTCGCGCGCAGTTCGGCAACGACCGCGGGCAGCGGGTACGCGAAGTATTTGTATTCGCCGCGCCCGAACCCGTGCCGTGCCATCACGACGCGTGAACGGTAGAGCGCATCCCGCGCATAGAGCGAGGCGAGCGCGTCGCACTCGCTTGTGGAGATCAGGCCCGGTACCCGCGCACATCCGTAGCGATCGAGCTCGACATCGACGGTCGACCAGTCGATTGCGTCGACGCGTTGCGCGATGTCCGTCGAGTCGACGGCAGGTTGCAGATCGGCAATATTCACGGGCATCCCTCGGTTCGTCAGCAGTGTGGCGCCGTACGGTCGCGCGAAATACTCGCCAGCGTCGCGTGCACGGTTGAAGCCACGATGAAAGTTGATGAACCCAGTCTAGCGGCGTCAGCGTGCCGGCGCGCTCCAGATCTTGCGCTTCAATTCGGAAGGGGGAGGAACAGGTTGGGAACGCGGCACGGGCATATCGGATGCCGCGATGGAGAAGCAGAGAAGCGACTGCGGAACCTTCCACGGCAGGCGACCGGTTTTCACCGGCCACCCGCCGTTTCCCCGATCAAGCCACCGACCGGAACAACCAGTAGAGCCCGCCAGCTAGTGCGATCGACGCGGGCAGCGTCAGCACCCACGCGAGCACGAGGCTGCGCACCGTGCTCCACTGCAACCCGGATCCGTTCGCCGCCATCGTGCCCGCGACACCCGACGACAGCACGTGCGTCGTCGACACGGGCAGCCCGTACACGTCGGCGGCGCCGATCGTCAGCATCGCGACGAGTTCGGCCGACGCGCCCTGCCCATACGTCAAATGCTGCTTGCCGATTTTCTCGCCGACGGTCACGACGATCCGTTTCCAGCCGACCATCGTGCCGAGGCCCAGTGCGATCGCGACAGCCACCTTCACCCAGGTCGGAATGAACTTGGTCGCGTGGTCGAGTTGCTTGCGATAGTTGTCGATCGCGAGCTTGTCGTCGGCGGCGAGTGCGGGCTGCCCCGACTTCTCGATCAGGCGAATGGCTTCGGACACCAGATACATCGTGTTGCGCACGTTATCGACGTCGCGTTGCGGCACCGCCGCCATCGACCCCGACGCGCCGACCGCGTTCGCGAGCGACGCGGACAGCTGCTGCACGGCCGGCAGCACGGCGGGCGTCAGTTCACGATGCTGCACGTAGTGTTCGACGTCGGCACGCGGGTTCGCGGACGGCGCGACGCCGTTCGTGTACTTTCCGAACGTCGCGGCAGCCTGGTTCGCGACGGCGACGAAGGTCTGCGTTTCGGCCGGCGTGACGGCCTTGTTCAGCGCGTACGCGGTCGGCACCGTGCCGATCAGGATCAGCATGATGAGGCCCATCCCTTTCTGCCCGTCGTTCGACCCGTGCGCGAACGACACGCCCGTGCAGGTCAGGATCAGCAGGCAGCGAATCCAGAACGGCGGCGGCTGATCCTTCGGCGGCTCCTTGTACAACTCCGGAATCCGCACGAGCGCCTTCAGCACGAGCAGCAGCAGTGCCGCGCACAGGAAGCCGACGATCGGCGAGAACAGCAGCGACTTGCCGACGCCGAGCGCCTGGGCCCAGTCGACACCGCTCGTGCCCGACGGCCCGTGCATCAGCTGGTTCATCAGACCGACGCCGATGATCGACCCGATCAGCGTATGCGAGCTCGACGACGGCAAGCCGAAATACCAGGTCGCGAGGTTCCACACGATCGCGGCGATCAGCAGCGCGAACACCATCGCGAAGCCTGCGCCGCTGCCGACCTGCAGGATCAGCTCGACCGGCAGCAACTGCAGGATGCCGAACGCGACGGCGCCGCTCGAGACCATCACGCCGAGGAAGTTCCACATGCCGGACCAGATCACCGCGACGTTCGGCGTCAGCGAGTGCGTATAGATCACGGTGGCGACCGCGTTTGCAGTGTCGTGGAAGCCGTTGACGAATTCGAAGCCGAGCGCGATCAGCAGCGCGGCGCCGAGCATCAGGTACGGAAACAGCGAGCCTTCGCGGACCGGCGACAGGTCGGCGATCAGGTGCGTGGCGATATAGAGGGCGCCGAGCGCGAGCACCAGCAGAAAGACGGCATAGCCGACCTGCCTGGTGCGTTCGACGGAACCCGAATTGTTCGGTGCGGACGAAGCAGGTTGATTCATGACGGCATCTCGTAAGGGAACCGCGTCCGATCCTAGCTTTCGCTACCAGTCAGTTTGATGACAGTCGGGACGTCGAATCATCGTCTTACGGGTGTGTAAGGGGAGGGTGCCGTGACGTCGAATTGCGACATGTCGTGTCGGCTCGCGTCGTCATCCATTTCGTGAACAGGCCCGCGCACCGGCATGCGGGCCGCGGGAAGCGCGCACGGCGCGAGCGCCGCTAGCGCAGCATGCGCGGCGCGCTCCATGTCGATTCACGCGCCAGCGCGACGAATGCGGCCAGATAGTCGATCGACGCATCCGCCTCGCGGATGCCGAGGAAGATCTGTTTCGCGATTCCTTTCTTGCCGAGCTTGACCGGCACGACCGGCATCCGGTCCGCGTATTCATCTGCAAGCCATCTTGGCAGCGCGGCCACGCCGCGCCCGCTCGCCACCATCTGCAGCATGATGTCGGTCGTCTCGATCGACTTGTGACGCCGCGGCACGATGCCGGCCGGCGTCAGGAACTGGTTGTAGATGTCGAGCCGGTCGGTCTCGACCGGGTAGGTGATCAGGACCTCGTCGGTCAGCTGCTCGGGCGTCACGTAGTCGGCGTTCGCGAAACGGTGCGCGTCCGCGACCACCAGCACCTGTTCGTAATCGAACACGGGATCGAAGCGCAGGCCCGGCTTGTTCAGCGGGTCGGGCGTCACGAGCACGTCGATGTCATGGCCGAACAGCGCACCGATGCCGCCGAACTGGAAGCGCTGCTTCACGTCGACGTCGACGTCCGGCCAGCGCGACAGGTACGGCGACACGACCTTCAGCAGCCACTGATAGCACGGATGGCACTCCATCCCGATGCGCAGCGTGCCGCGCTCGCCCTTCGCGTACTGCTTCATGCGCTCCTCGGCGAGCTCGAACTGCGGCAGCAGCCGGTTCGCCAGCTTCAGCAGATACTGCCCGCCCTGCGTGAGCCGCAGGCCGCGTCCTTCCCGGTCCCAGATCGGCGTGCCGAGCTGCTGCTCGATTTTCCGGACGGTATGGCTGAGCGCCGATTGCGTGAGATGCAGCGCGTTGGCGGCCGCGGTCAACGAGCCCTGGCGCTCGACTTCGCGGATCACGACGAGATGGAATCGTTCCAGCATGGGTATCGCTCGCCCGACAGATATATGAACAAATTTAATGGATGAATGAAATAATGCCATTTTATTTCATGGGATGAAATCCCTATGATGGCTGCCGGATCGACTATTTCTTCAGGACGGCAGCTTCATGGTTACGACCCACAACCTCGGTTTTCCGCGCATCGGCGCGAAGCGCGAACTCAAGTTCGGTCTCGAACGCTACTGGAAGGGCGAGTTGTCGCGCGACGCGCTGAAGGCACTCGGCGCCGAACTCCGCCGGCGCCACTGGAACGACCAGCGCGACCTCGATCTCGTGCCGATCGGCGATTTCGCGTTCTACGACCACGTGCTCGACATGAGCTTCACGCTCGGCAACCTGCCGAAACGCGTGCAGGACTTCCATGGCGATGCGCTCGACAACTATTTCCGCGTCGCGCGCGGCCGCTCGGCGCAGTCGGCGGACGCACACGCGGCATGCTGCGGCGGAGTCGCGGCCGGTGAAATGACGAAGTGGTTCGACACGAACTATCACTACATCGTCCCGGAATTCCATGCGGATACGAACTTCTCGCTCGATCCGTCGCGCCTGCTCCAGCAACTGGCGGAAGCGCAGGCGCAGGGCGTCGCCGCGAAGCCGGTGATCCTCGGCCCCGTCACGTATTTGTGGCTCGGCAAGGCGAAGGACGATTCCGATCGTCTCGCGCTGCTGCCGAAGCTGCTGCCGGTATATGGCGCGCTGCTCGACACGCTGACCGCGCAAGGCGTCGAATGGGTGCAGATCGACGAGCCGATCCTCGTGACCGAGCTCGACGCCGCATGGCGCCAGGCGCTGCGCACGGCATACGACGCGCTCGAGACGCGCCGCATCAAGCTGCTGCTCGCGACGTATTTCGGCCAGCTTCAGGACAACCTGGCGCTCGCGGCTTCGCTGCCGGTCGACGGCCTGCATGTCGACGCGATCAACGCCCGCGACGAAATCGACGCACTCGTGCGCGAACTGCCGGCCGGGTGCGTGCTGTCGGTCGGCGCGATCAACGGACGCAACATCTGGAAGACGGACCTGAACGCGGCACTCGACTGGCTCGAGCCACTCGCGAAGCAACTGGGCGAGCGCCTGTGGCTCGCACCGTCGTGCTCGCTGCTGCACGTGCCGGTCGATCTCGCGAGCGAGCAGACGCTCGACGAGGAGATCCGCTCGTGGCTCGCATTCGCGCTGCAGAAGCTCGACGAACTGAAGGTGCTCGCGACCGCGCTGAACGAAGGCCGCGACGAGGTGGCCGACGCGCTCGCCGCGAACGCGGCAGCGATCGGCTCGCGCCGCCGCTCGCCGCGCGTGAACAACCCGGCGGTGAAGGCCGCGATCGCGCGCATCGACGCGCAGCTCGGCAACCGTGCGAGCCCGTACCCGCAGCGTGCGCCGAAGCAGTCGGCGCGCCTGAACCTGCCGGCCTTCCCGACGACGACGATCGGCTCGTTCCCGCAGACTGCCGAGATCCGCCAGGCGCGCAGCCGGTTCAAGGCCGGCGCGCTGGATGAAGCCGGCTACCGCGCGGCGATGCAGGCGGAAATCGCGCGCAGCGTGCGCGAACAGGAATCGCTCGAACTCGACGTGCTCGTGCACGGCGAAGCCGAACGCAACGACATGGTCGAATACTTCGGCGAGCAGCTCGACGGCTACGCATTCAGCCAGTTCGGCTGGGTGCAGTCGTACGGTTCGCGCTGCGTGAAGCCGCCGATCCTGTTCGGCGACATCAGCCGCCCGAAGGCGATGACGGTCGAATGGATCACGTACGCGCAGTCGCTGACGAACAAGCCGATGAAGGGCATGCTGACCGGGCCGGTGACGATCCTGAACTGGTCGTTCGTGCGCGACGACCAGCCGCGTTCGGTGTCGTGCCATCAGCTCGCGCTCGCGATCCGCGACGAAGTGCTGGATCTCGAGCAGGCCGGCGTGCGCGTGATCCAGATCGACGAGGCCGCGCTGCGCGAAGGGCTGCCGCTGCGTCGCGCGCAATGGGGCGCGTACCTGAAGTGGGCGGTCGAGTCGTTCCGCATCGCCGCGAACGGTGTGCGGGACGATACGCAGATTCATACGCACATGTGCTATTCGGAGTTCAACGACATCATCGCGTCGATCGCCGACATGGATGCGGACGTGATCACGATCGAGACGTCGCGCTCGGACATGGAACTGCTCGACGCGTTCGACAGCTTCAGGTATCCGAACGAGATCGGGCCGGGCGTGTACGACATCCATTCGCCGAACATCCCGACGCAGGATCACATCGTCGGCATGATGAAGAAGGCGGCGGAGCGGATTCCGGCGGAGCGCCTGTGGGTGAACCCGGACTGCGGGTTGAAGACGCGTCAGTGGGCGGAAGTGCTTCCGGCGCTGACGAACATGGTCGCTGCGGCGAAGACGCTGCGCAGCCAGGTGCAATGACGCGCGAACGCTGCGCGCCGGCCGTCCCGATCGACGATCGGGCGGCAAGCAAGCGGCTCGCATGTGCGGGCCGTTTGTCGCAATGAATGTTCGGGGCGAGGCGGGGTAGCGGCGTATCGCCCGACGCCCGATGCAAACGGGCAGCCGATGTCGCCTGCCCGTTTGCGTGAGGTTACGCGGTACGCGCACCGCGCGGCAGCGCTTCGTCCGCCCTGCCGGGCGCGCCGGCATCGTCGATGCTGACGCGGCGCGAGATCAGCCACACGCACACCGACGACAGCACGGCGGCGCTCGTGTACTGGATCGCGAGCGGCCACCATTGCGGCGCGGTGTTCTGCGCGATCAGCGTGGCGACGAGCGGCGTGAGACCGCCGGCGAGCGCGCCGCACACCTGGTACGCGATCGAGATCGCCGTATAGCGGATGCGCGCGATGAAGATGCCGCTGACGAAACCGGCGACCACCGAGTAGTAGCCCGATTCCGCGAGCGTCGCGAGGCCGACGCCGACCGTGATCGACAGCGGCGTGCCCAGGTGCACGAGCGGCAGCATCACGAACGGCACGATCGCGGCCCATGCGCCGGTGATCAGCAGCACGCGCGTCGTGCCGAAGCGCTGCGCGAGGAACGCGGCGGCGAGCTGCACGACGAACTGCAGCACCGCGACGATCGTCATGCAATGCAGCACCATCGACCGGTCGAGCGACAGGAACTGCGTTGCGTAGCTGATCATGAAGATGTTGCTGAAATACACGCCGGCGATGCCGTACACGTTCGCGCCGATCGCGAGCAGCAGCAGCGGCCAGTACTTGAGTGCTTCACGCAGCGGCTTTTGCGCGATGTTGCCGCTCTTCCTGACTTCCTCGAACTCGGGCGACTCGGATACGCTCGCGCGGATCACGAAGCCGACCGCCAGCAGCACGGCGCTCGCGAGGAACGGCACGCGCCAGCCCCAGCTCATCATGTCGTCCTTCGACAGCGTGCTGATCGCGCCGAACGCGAGCATCGACAGGATCAGGCCGCTCGCGCTGCCGAGCTGCGCGAACGACGCGAAGAACGTGCGCTTGCCTTCGGGCGCATGCTCGCCGGCGAGCAGCACCGCGCCGCCCCATTCGCCGCCGACCGCGATGCCTTGCAGCACGCGCATCAGTACCAGCAGGATCGGCGCGATCACACCGGCCTGCGCATGGGTCGGCAGCAGGCCGATCGCGACCGTCGACACGGCCATCAGCATCAGCGTCGCGAGCAGCGAGCGCTTGCGGCCGAAGCGGTCGCCGAGATAGCCGAACATCACGCCGCCGAGCGGCCGCGCGAAGAAGCCGACCGCGAACGAGCCGAACGACGCGAGCAGGCTGACGAAACGGCTTTCACCGGGGAAGAACAGCGGCCCGAACACGATGGCGGCGGCGGTCGCGTAGCTATAGAAGTCGTACCACTCGATCGTGGTGCCGACGAACGAAGCGAGCGCCGCCCGCTTCGGTTGCTTGACGGATGTCCCCATCTGTTATGTGCTCCTCTGGAATCCTCTGATTTGGAATAGGTCGGGTGCCGGGATCAGTCGCGATAGGCGACGCCGGGCAGCACGCACAGCAGCTCGTACGCGAGGTTCGCGCCGAGCAGGGCCGTGGTGCCGAACGGGTCGTACGGCGGCGCCACTTCGACGAGATCGCAGCCGACGATGTTCAGCCCCTTCGCGCCGCGGATGATCTCGAGCGCCTGCGGCACCGTGAGGCCCGCGATTTCCGGCGTGCCGGTGCCCGGCGCGTAGGCCGGGTCGATGCCGTCGATGTCGAAGCTGATGTAGACGGGCGTGTCGCCGATGCGCGCGCGCACTTCTTCCATCAGCGGCGCGAGCGACTTGTTCCAGCATTCCTCGGCCTGGACCACGCGGAAGCCCTGCTCGCGGCACCAGTCGAAATCCTCGGCGGCGTAGCCGGTGCCGCGCAGGCCGATCTGCGTGACCTTGTCGCCGTGCAGCAGGCCTTCCTCGACCGCGCGGCGGAACGGCGTGCCGTGCGCGATCTTTTCGCCCATCATCGTGTCGTTCACGTCGGCGTGTGCATCGACGTGGATCAATGCAACCTTGCCGTGCTTGCGGTGGATCGCGCGCAGGATCGGCAGCGCGATCGTATGGTCGCCGCCGAGCGTGATCGGCTTGCAGTCGTGCTCGAGAATCGCGTCGTACGCAGCCTCGATGCGCGCGATCGAATCGTGCAGGTTGTACGGGTTGATCGCGACGTCGCCGATATCGGCAACCTGCAGCGAATCGAAGGGCGCGGCGCGCGTGGCCATGTTGTACGGGCGCAGCAGCACGGATTCCGTGCGGATCTGGCGCGGGCCGAAACGCGCGCCGGTGCGGTTGGAGGTGCCGAGGTCGAACGGCACGCCGACGAAACAGGCGTCGAGGCCGGCTGCGCTCGCCACGTGCGGCAGGCGCATCATCGTCGCGATGCCGCCGCTGCGCGGCATTTCATTGCCGCCGAGCGGCTGGAAATGGGTGTGGTCGTTCATGGGCTCGTCTCTTCCGATGTGGGGTTGCCGTATCATTCGACGCGGCCTGGCACATAGTTTTACGCGTCCGGCCGGAAAGAAGAATGCGAAGATATCGACGTAAACATCGATTTTCATCGATGTATGGAAGGGGAACAAAAGGGGAATAGCGTGCTGGGGAATCTGTCGACCCTCGATCTGCGGTTGATCCGCGTGTTTCTCGCGGTCACGGACGCGGGCGGCGTGTCGGCCGCGCAGGCGATCCTTAACGTCGGCCAGTCGACGATCAGCGCGCAGCTGTCGTCGCTCGAGACACGGCTCGGCTACCGGCTCTGCGAGCGCGGCCGCAGCGGCTTCCGGCTCACGCCGAAAGGCGAGCGGTTCCACGCGATGAGCCGCAAGCTGCTCGCCGCGCTCGACGAATTCGGGATCGCGGCGCGGCACATGGACCGTCAGCTGGTCGGCACGTTGCACATCGGCCTGATCGGCCATACGCCGGTCAGCCAGAACGCACGGATCGCCGAGGCGATCGCCGCGTTCCGCACGCGCGACGAGGCCGTGCGCTTCTCGATCTCGGTGCGCGCGCCGGGCGATCTCGAGGAAAAGCTGCTGAGCAACGAGATCCAGATCGCGGTCGGCTATTTCTGGCACCGCGTGCCGTCGCTGCACTACACGCCGCTGTTCATCGAGCGGCAGGTCGCGTACTGCGGGCGCGGCCATCCGCTGTTCGAACGCGCCGGCGCGCTGACGCCGGCCGACGTCGCGGGATTCGAATGGGCGTGGCGCTCGTATCCGCTGCCGGAGGCGCAGATGTCGACGACGCCCGATCGCGTGACGGCGACCGCCGACAACATGGAGGCCGTCGCGCTGCTGATCCTGTCAGGCCATCATCTTGGCTACCTGCCGCAGCACTTTGCGGCGCCGTATGTCGCGCAGGGGCTGCTTGCGCCGCTCAATCCGGATCAGCTGCACTACGACGTCACGTTCCACATGGTCGTGGCGCGCGACGGGCGCGGCGATCCGCTCGTCGAAGCGTTTCTCGAGGATCTCGAGCGCGCGCATCAAACGCCCGACGTGGTGTGAGTGCGTGCGACGCCGGATGACGCCGGCAAGGTGAACGAATGTCACGCCGGAGCGGGTTACTGCCGCATCACGGCACCGGCAACCCCGCATCGTGCTTCACCTCCCGCAACGACAATGCCGATTCGATCGACGTGACGCCCGGCAGCATCCGCAGCGAGTCGCGCAGGAACGTACCGTAATCGTCGAGATCGCGCGCGACCACCTGCAGCAGGTAGTCGGCCGTGCCCGCGACGTTGTGGCAAGCGAGGATCCGCTCGATGCCGAGCACTTCCCGTTCGAACCGGTCGGCGACCTTGCGGTCGTGCGTCGCGAACCGCACGAGCACGAATGCGACGACGCCGAAGCCGAGCGCCTGGCGCGACAGCTGCGCGCGGTAGCGCTCGATGTAGCCGTCGCTTTCGAGACGCTTCAGGCGCCGTGCGCACGGCGTCTCGGACAGGCCGACGGAATCGGCGAGACGCGCGATCGGCAGGCGGCCGTCGCGCTGCACCGCGGCGAGGATCGCGCGATCGGTTTTGTCGAGTTCGGTCATGTTGGCGGAATCCTTGTCTGGATTCCGTGATTGTGGCGGATTCCGCCATGGAGCGCCAATTCCGAGCCAAAGATGGCCAATAATCGCTCTCCCTTCAGCGGCAACATATCGTCATTGAAGAACGGGGGCAGACCATGATTTCCACGCATTTGCTGTTGATTTATCTCGCCGCGCTGGCGGCCATCTACGCGGTGCCCGGGCCCGACATGGCGCTCGTGCTGCAGACCAGCATCGGCCGCGGCGTGCGTCCGGGCATGGCGGCGGCGGCCGGCCTGTCGCTGTCGCGCACCGCGCACGTGACGCTGTCCGCCTGCGGCGTCGCGGCGCTGATCCGCAGCGCCCCGTGGCTGTACGAAGTGATCCGCTACGGCGGCGCGCTTTATCTCGCTTACGTCGCGATCCAGGTGTTCCGCTCGCCGGTGTTCGCGCTCGGCGACGGCGATGCGGCGGCGCCGGGCGAACTGCGGCAGTCGTTCTTCAAGGGACTGCTGACGAACCTGCTGAATCCGAAGGCACTGCTGTTCTGCTCGGTGCTGCTGCCGCAGTTCGTGCGCCCCGAGGCGGGGCCCGTCGTGTGGCAGATGTTCGAGCTCGGCGCGCTGCTCGTCGCGGCCGGCGTGTGTTTCGACCTCGCATGCGTGTTCGGCGCGTCGCGCATCGCGGCGTGGATGCGCGCGCATCCGCTCGCGCAGACGGTCCAGCGCTGGACGTTTTCCGCGGCGCTGATCGGGTTCGCGTTGCGCCTGTCGATGGATTGAGCTGCTGCATTGCATCACGGCCGCGCGGTCGACTTGCCGCGCGGCCGCGACGCGCTGCCGAACGCTGGCCCGCGCGCCATGCCGGGCTTCGCGCGCATGCCTTGGGGCGGAAGGGCGTGCGCGTAAATCGTCTGACTGATCTAAACTCCCTCTAACTTCGCGCTTTCGCGAACCGACTGACCGAACGGAACCGACTTCCGCCGGCTATGTCCGATTTCCTGGCTGTTCCGTGCAACGCGGTACCAAGGAGGGTCCTGAACATGGCAAGGCATCTTCACGCCGACCGTGAACCCCGGATCGTCGCCGAGTCGAAGTGTCTCGGCCCCTGCGATCCGGCAGAACGTATCCACGTCACGATCATGTTGCGGCGGCAGGAAGAAGGGCAACTCGACACGTTGGTCCAGCAGCTCGCCACCGGCGACGCACAGGCGAAACCGCTGTCGCGCGAAGCGTTCGCGCAGCGTTTCTCCGCCAATCCCGACGACATTCGCAAGACCGAGGACTTCGCGCGCCGTCACCAGCTCACGGTCGATCGCGTCGATCCGGTCGAAAGCGTCGTCGTGCTGTCCGGCTCGATCCAGCAGTTCGAAGCGGCATTCAGCGTGAAGCTCGAGCGTTTCGAGCATCGTTCGATCGGCCAGTACCGCGGCCGCTCGGGCCCGATCGCGCTGCCGGACGAGCTCGGCGATGCCGTCACGGCCGTGCTCGGCCTCGACAGCCGTCCGCAGGCGCGGCCGCACTTCCGGCTGCGTCCGCCGTTCCAGCCCGCGCGCGGCGCCCCCGCCGTCACGTTCACGCCGATCCAGCTTGCGTCGCTGTACGGCTTTCCGGCCGGCGACGGTGCCGGACAATGCATCGCGATCGTCGAACTCGGCGGCGGCTATCGCGCGGCCGATATCCAGCAGTATTTCCACGGGCTCGGCATCAAGACGCCGCCGACGCTCGTCGACGTGAACGTCGGCACCGGCCGCAATGCGCCGACCGGCGAGGCGAACGGCCCGGACGGCGAAGTCGCGCTCGACATCGAGATCGCCGGTGCGATCGCGCCCGCCGCGAAGCTCGCCGTCTATTTCGCGCCGAACAGCGACGCGGGCTTCGTCCAGGCCGTCAACGCGGCCGTCACCGACAAGACCAACCGGCCGTCGGTGATCTCGATCAGCTGGGGCGGGCCGGAAGCGATCTGGCAGGCGCAGTCGGCGCATGCGTTCAATCGCGTGCTGCAGGCGGCCGCCGCGCAGGGCATCACGGTGTGCGCGGCGTCGGGCGACAGCGGCTCGGGCGACGGGCTGCAGGACGGCACGGATCATGTCGACTTCCCGGCGTCGAGTCCGTACGTGCTCGGCTGCGGCGGCACGCAGCTCGATGCGCTGCCGGGGCAGGGCATTCGCAGCGAAGTCGCGTGGAACGACGAGGCGGCCGGCGGCGGCGCGGGCGGCGGCGGTGTCAGCACGCTGTTCGACCTGCCGGCGTGGCAGCAGGGATTGACCGTCACGCTCGCCGACGGCAGCACCACGCCGCTCGCGAAGCGCGGCGTTCCGGACGTCGCCGCCGATGCATCGCCGCAGACGGGCTACGAGGTGTCGGTCGCCGGCACGGTCGCGGTGATGGGCGGCACGAGCGCGGTCGCGCCGTTGTGGGCCGCGCTGATCGCACGGATCAATGCGGCGGCGAGTGCGGCGGCCGGTGCGGCGGCGAGTGCATCGGCCGGCTGGATCAACCCGGCGCTGTACAAGAATCCCGGCGCGTTGCGCGACATCACGAAAGGCTCGAACGGCACGTATGCCGCCGCGTCCGGCTGGGATGCGTGCACGGGCCTCGGCAGCCCCGACGGCGCGAAACTCGCGGCGATCCTCGCGCGCAAGCCGTCGAGCTGACGCGCCGGCACCGGCCTTTCCCTGCGACGCGGGTTTCCTGCCCGCGTCTTTTTTCACCTCCAGGAGCAGCACGATGGGCATCGATTCCGCATCTTCCGGCGGCGTGTATCCGCTGCATCACGGCGACCACAATTCGCATGGCGTGCCGCCGACCATCAGTCCGGTCGCGCTGAGCCACGGCCGCGACCAGCCGTTCTTCGATCCGGTCGCGTACGGCAACGGTCCCGACGACTCGGTGACCGACACGACCGAAGCGGCCGCGATCACGCATCACACGATCCTGATCGACGGCAAGCGCATCGCGTACACGGCGACGGCCGGCCACCTCGTGACGGTCGACCCGAGCAGCTCGCTGCCGGCCGCGAAGCTCTTCTACGTCGCGTTCACGGCCGACGGCGCGAAGGAGGAAACGCGGCCCGTCACGTTCTTCTACAACGGCGGGCCCGGATCGTCGTCGGTGTTCGTGCTGCTCGGCTCGTTCGCGCCGAAGCGCATCAGGACGTCGATGCCGGGGTTCACGCCGCCCGCGCCGTATCAGATGGAAGACAATCCGGACAGCATGATCGACCACAGCGACCTGGTGTTCATCAACCCGGTCGGCACCGGTTATTCGGCGGCCGTCGCGCCGAACAAGAACCGCGATTTCTGGGGCGTTGACCAGGATGCGGATTCGCTGAAGCAGTTCATCAAGCGCTACCTGACGAAGAACAACCGCTGGAATTCGCCGAAGTACCTGTTCGGCGAGTCGTACGGCACCGCGCGCAGCTGCGTGCTCGCGTACAAGCTGCACGAGGACGGCGTCGACCTGAACGGCGTCACGCTGCAGTCGTCGATCCTCGACTACCGGCAGGCCGGCAACCCGGTCGGCGCGCTGCCGACCGCGGCGGCCGACGCGTGGTATCACAAGAAGCTCGGCGTCACGCCCGCGCCGACCGATCTCGGCCCGTTCGTCGAGGAAGTCGCGCAATTCGCGCGTACCGACTACCTGAAGGCGCTGCGCACGGTTCCGCATGCGGACCCGGCCGCCGTGCAGAAGCTGTCGCAATACACGGGTATCGATACCGCGACGCTGCAGTCGTGGAGCCTCGACATCGCGGGCTACGACACGCGCGGCAATTCGCTGTTCCTGACGACGCTGCTGCACGCGCAGGGGCTCGCGCTCGGGTCGTACGACGGCCGCGTGACCGGGATCTCGTCGGGCATCGCCGGCAAGATCGATCCGAACTCGGGCGGCAACGATCCGACGATGACGGCCGTGACGGGCGTCTACACGGCGATGTGGAACAGCTACCTGAACGAGCAGCTGAAGTTCACGTCGAATTCCGCGTTCACGGACCTGAACGACCAGGCGTTCCGGAACTGGGACTTCAGCCACATCGACCCGACCGGCGCGCAGCAGGGCATCGATGCGCAGGGGAACCTGATCCTCTACACGGCGGGCGATCTCGCCGCGGTGATGGCGCTGAACGTCGACCTGAAGGTGCTGTCGGCGAACGGCCTCTACGATTTCGTCACGCCGTTCTACCAGACCGTGATCGACCTGCAGCAGATGCCGCTCGAGGATCAGAAGGTGCGGCGGAACCTGTCCGCGCGTTTCTATCCGTCCGGGCACATGGTGTATCTCGACGGCGGTTCGCGCACCGCGCTCAAGCGCGATCTCGCGACGATGTACGACGCGACCGTCAGCGATACGGGCGCGCGGCTGCGGATTCGCGCGCTGCAGGCGAAGAAGGCGGGCGGGCACGCGTAGCGCTGCCCGTCGCGCAGGCGCCGCGCGTAACCGTCAGGGTTCGCGCGGCGCGGTGTTGCGGCTGAACGAGCCGGCTTACGCGGCCGACCAGTCGAACGGCGTGTACGGCAGCGCGCGCTTGTGGCGCGAACCGTCGTAGAAGCGCAGCACCGTTTCGTACACGTTGTCGGCGACGGGTTTGCCTTCGAGGAAATCGTCGATTTCGTCGTAGGTGACGCCGTAGGCGTGCTCGTCGGGGCGCAGCGGACGGAGTTCCTCGAGGTCGGCCGTCGGCACCTTCATCACGATCAGTTCATCGCCGCCGAGCGCGCGGGCGACCGCACGCACGCGGCGCTTGCTCAGGCCGGCGAGCGGCAGCACGTCCGCGCCGCCGTCGCCGAATTTCGTGAAAAAGCCCATCAGCGATTCGGCCGCGTGGTCGGTGCCGATCACGATGCCGCGCCGCGCGCCGGCCACCGCGTACTGCGCGATCATGCGCTCGCGCGCCTTGATGTTGCCGTGCACGAAGTCCTGCTGGGCCGGGTTTTCGAATGCGTGGCCGGACGCGACGAGCGATGCGAGCATCGCGTCGGCGGCGGGCTTGACGTCGACCGTGAACGTTTCGTCCGCGCGCACGAACGCGAGCGCGCGTTGCGCATCGGCTTCGTCGTTCTGCACGCCGTTCGGCAAGCGCATCGCGATGAAGCGGGCGTCGTAGCCGCCGGCGCGCAGCTGTTCGACCGCCAGCTGCGCGAGCCGGCCGGCCGTCGACGAATCGACGCCGCCGCTGATGCCGAGCACGTAGGTCCGCAGGCCGGTCGAACGAAGGTACTGCGCGAGGAAATCGACGCGGCGGGCGATTTCGGCGTCGGCGTCGAAGTGCGGGGCGACGTTCAGTTCGGCAATGATCGCGCGTTGGCGGCTGGCGTAATCGGCGGATGTCATGAAGGTGGTTCCGGAACGAAATGCAAGGCGCCCATCATAAGCGCAATCGCGGCCCGGCGCCGCGCCGGGCATGCGATCCGGCGGCCGCGCGTTGCATCGGCGAGACGCGATGCATCGTCATGGTGCGGCGCGCGGAGCGGCGTCCCCCGGCGTGCGCGCGGATGCTTCGTTTCGAGGCATGGCGGGGTGCGCGACGACGAACCACGGGGCGCGGCACCCGGCGGCGCGACGCCGCGCATGGCGAGGCGCGGTGACGAACCCGCGCGCTCGCCCGCGTCAGCGCCGCGCGAGCACGACGCCCGCCAGCGCGAGCGCGAAGCCGGCGAGCTGGACGGTCGCGAGCGTTTCGCCGAACAGCAGGTAGCCCTGCAGCGCGGTGAGCGGCGGCGCGAGGAACAGCAACGACGTCGCGCGCGCGGCGTTGCCCCGCCGCAGCATCCACATCAGCATCGTGACCGCGCCGCCGGACAGGAACACGACGCCCCACACGAGCGAGATCCACAGCGCCGGTGCGCCGATCCAGCGCGTTTCGTGCAGCAGCACGACGAAGACGGCCGCGACGATTGCCGCGCCGAGGTTCTGCACGGCGACGGCCGTACGCAGGTCGTTCTGCGCGAGCTTGCCCTTCTGGTACAGCGAGCCCGCGGTGATCGAGCCGACCGACAGGATCGACACGGCCACGACGAACCACGCGGGCGCGGCGCCTGCCGGCGGCGCGACGCCGCCCGCGACCTTCGGTGCGAGGACGAGCGCGACGCCGGCGAGCCCGAGCGCCATCCCGAGCCAGCCGCGCGCGGGCAGCCGCTCGTTGAACAGCGGCACCGCGAGCACGGCGGTGGCGAGCGGCTGCAGTGCGCCGAGCAGCGCCATCACGCCGGCGTTCAGCCCTTGCGCGACGGCCCAGTAGCTGGCGCCGAGATAGACGCCCTGCAGCAGCGCGCCCGCGATCAGGTGGCGCGGCCATTCGCGGCGCGCCGGCCACGGCGCGCGCGCGGCGAGCGCCACCGCGCCGAACAGCACGGCCGTGCCCGCGAAACGCGCGAGCAGGAACAGGTTCGGATCGGCGTAGGGCTTGATTGCCCGGGCGACGATGAAGCCGGTGGACCACAGCGCGACGAAAGCCGCGGCGACGAGCGAGGTAAACATGCGTGGCGGGCCGCGATACGGCCGGACGAATCGTGAGCCGGCCAGTATCGGGCGAAGCGGGGCGGCCGTCTTGTCGGATTCTGCATTCGCGCGTGGCGCGTGCGGAACGCACGCAGCAGCGGTGCGCGGCACGTCGGCCGCGGGCGTGATCCGCCCCGAGCGCGGCAGCACGCCGGCCGTCCGGCTAGCGGCCGTCCGGACGAAGGCGCCGCGGCATGAAAGCGCGCCGTGGCGCGCGCAGAGGAACGGGGATCAGTCGAGCGAGAACGTGTCGAGCGGCTGGTTCGCGCGCGCATCGGTCGCGAAGCGTGCGGCGAGTTGTTCGTACAGCCGGCGGGCCTCGTCGAGCGTCAGGTCGATCCAGTACGGATCGCCGGCCCCGTCGTTGAGCCGTTCCGGCGAAAACTGGATTTCGAGCACACTGCCTTTGCGGTACATGACGCAAGCCCCTTGATGGTCTGTCGTTCGGCGAAACGCAGAGTGTAGCAACCGCCTGCCACGCCGATTCGCGCGCATCGGGCAATACAGAATTTCGCTTTCGTGAAACGTGGCCGCGGCCGGACGCGCCGCCGTCAAATGGCGGTCAAACGGCCGTAATACAATGGTCGGCCTACCCATTACCAGTCGCCTCGGGCGCATTGCGATGCTGGCGGAACAACGTCATCAATACATTCTGTCGGAGCTCGGACGATCGGGCGCGCTGTCGGTCGCCGAGCTCGTGCGCTCGCTCGACGTGTCGCGCGAGACGGTACGGCGCGACCTGAACGCGCTCGCGGCGCGCGGCCTGCTCGTGATGACGCACGGCGGCGCGCTGGCGGCGGATCGCCGCGAGCCGAGCCTGTCCGAGCGTGAAGCGGCGAATGCCGAAGCGAAGCGCACGATCGGGCGACGCGCGGCCGAATTCGTGCCCGACGACGCCTCGGTGCTGATCGACTCGGGCAGCACGCCGCATGCGGTCGCGCTCGCGCTGGCCGACCGGCACCGGCTGTCGATCTACACGAACGACTGGCGCACCGCGTTCGTGCTCGCGCGGCGCAACGGCAATCGCGTGACGCTGCTCGGCGGCGAACTGTCCGACGACGAGGACGCGACATTCGGGCTCGATACGATCCAGCAGCTCGCGCAGTACCACGTCGATTTCGCGTTCGTCGGCGCGGGCGGCATCACGGCCGACGGCGACTGCACCGACTACTCGAGGCTCGCCGCGGAAGTGCGCAGCCGGATGATCGCGGCGGCCGGCACCGCGATCATCGTCGCCGACCATTCGAAGTTCGGCCGCGTGACGCCGGTGCGGATCAACGGCGCCTCGGCCGCGCGCTATCTCGTCACCGAACGCACGCCGGACAAGGCCGTGCGCCGCGCGCTGACCGCGCGCGGCATCGAGCTGCTCGTGTGCGACTGACGCGGCGCCGACATACAAGGTTCATCGAACGGTCATCGCACGGGAAGATGCGCGTTCGACACTGACTCATTCCTTTCGACCGGCCGCCGCGGCAGGAGCAAAGAATGACCGTCAGCGTACGCAGCTATCTTTCCCCGACCCTGGTTCTCCTCGCTTTCGACTGGCCCGACGCAGCATCGCGCACCGACTTCCTCGGCTTCGCGATCCGGCGCACGCCGGGCTTCTGGTCGGCCGACGGCAAGACGCGCGCGCCGAACAGCTGGCTGCCGAACCGGCTCACGTTCGACGGCCCGGCCGCCGGCACGCAGGGCGACGCGCCGACCGACCAGGCACCGATCCAGAAATTCATGTGGTGGGACGCGCGCATCGATCCGCAGGATCGCGATGCGTCGTTCCGCTATGACGTCTATCCGGTCGTCGGCACGCCGGAGAACCTGAAGGTGCTCGATGCGCAGGCCGGCGTGTGCGATGTCGTGCTGCCCGCGCACATCGTGGACGGCGTCGGCACGTGGTTCAATCGCGCGGTGGTCAGCTCGCAGGCGTTCGCGAAGCAGGTCGCGGCGCTGGGTCTCGCGCCGAATGCGGCGCCGAGCGCGGACCAGGCGTTGAAGCTGCGCACGTGGCTCGCGAACGACATGGAACAGGTGTTCGCGGAGATGCTCGACCCGGCTTCGCGCGCGGTCTCGGCCGTCTATCATCTGACGGACACGCTGTGGGCGTTGCCCGCATTCGAGGCGTTCGGACGGCGGCACGGCGAAGCGTCGCTCGCGATCGTCTACGACGCGCACGTGAGCGCACGCAAGGGCAAGCCGCCGCTGCCGTCGCCGAACCAGCCGGCCGTCGACGCGCTTCAGGGCCTCGCGACGCGCGCGCCGCGCGACAGGACGCACATCATGCACGACAAGTTCATCGTGACCGACGCACCGGCGAACGGGACGACTGCGCCGACGCCCGCGCGCGTGCTGACCGGTTCCGCGAACTTCACGACCGAAGGGCTGACGGAGCAGGCGAACGTGCTGCACGCACTCGATTCGCCGGCGCTCGCCGCGCTGTACAACGCGCGTGCGCAGGCGCTGGCCGCGAATCCGCCGATCGCGGAGACGGCGAAGTTGTCGCCGGGCTGGTCCGAGCCGCTGACGATCGGCAGCGCGCAGGTGCGCGTCGCGTTTTCGCCGGAGCCGGCGGGGCAGCGCACCGAGATCGATACGATCGTCGCCGCGATCGCGGCCGCGCAGCATTCGGTGTCGTTCTGCCTGTTCATGCCGACCGACGCGGCGCTGCGCGACGCATGCTTTGCCGCCGGCGACCGCGGCCTGATGATGTTCGGCCTGGTGAACCGCATCAACGCCGGCAGCGCGACGCAGGCCGATGTCGCGCAGCACGACGGCCGGCCGCTCGATGCGGCGACGCTCGCGAACCTCGAGCTTTACCATCGCCGGCGCGATCATCGCGACGTGATCGATGCCGCGTATTTTTCACCGGCGACGGTGCCGCAGGGTTTCGAGCCGGAACTGCGCCTCTTTCCGGGCGAGCCGGCGCCGGCCTATCCGCCGGTCGTGATCCACCACAAGTTCATCGTGATCGATGCGGAGGGCGCGAACCCGATCGTCTACACGGGCTCGGCGAACATGAGCCGCAATTCCGAGCAGTACAACGACGAGAACCTGCTGGAGATTCGCGACGCGCGGATCGCGGCGATCTATCTCGCGGAATTCCTGCGGCTCTACGAGCACTACCGCGCACGGGCGCTGTCGATCGAGTCGCAACGGCAGGGCGCCGGTGCGCATCGGCACCTCGCGCTCGCACCGGATTCGAGCTGGGCGAGGAAGTATTACGTGGCGGGCAGCCCGGAAGAGAAGGCGCGGATCGCATTGGCGTCGGCGCCGACGGACTGGCACGAGGCGGACGTTCGGCCTGAGGCGGCCTGAGCGGCGCGAGCGGCTTGAAGGGACCCGCCGCATGAATCCGGCTCATGCCGGTTGCACGCGTCGTAGTGCCAGTCGGGAAGGGCCGGGCGGCGGGTTCAGCGCTCGCCGCCGGCCTTCGGATGAAACCGCGCGATGCGCTTACGCGGCGACGTAGCGCAGCACGGAGTCGGCGATCGTCTCGCGATGCCGCGCGCGCAGCCGCGGCGCCGACGGATCGCGGCCGAACGCGGCACCGAACGTATAGCGGTTCGACACGCGGTGGAAGCAGAACGAGCTGATCAGCAGATGCAGGTCGAACGCGTCGATGTCCTTGCGGAACGCGCCGCTCGCCGCGCCGCGCTCGAGCAGTTCCTCGAGCGTCTTGATGATGCTGACGTTGCGGTTCTTGAACGACTTCAGCTGTTCGAGATACTTCGCGCCGTGGATGTTCTCGATCGACACGAGGCGGACGAAGTCGCGATGCTTGTCGTGATAGTCGAACGTGAATTCGACGAGCCGGCGCATGCCTTCGCGCGGCTCCATGTCGCCGACGTGCAGTTCCTGCTCGAGCGCGCGGATGTCGCCGTACACCTTTTCCAGCACGGCCTCGTACAGGCCTTCCTTGCTTTCGAAGTAGTAGTAGAGCATCCGCTTCGTCGTGTTGGTACGCTCGGCGATCGCGTCGACGCGCGCGCCGGCGAGGCCCATCGCGGAAAACTCCTGCGTGGCGACGTCGAGGATGTTGCGCTTGGTTTGCTCGGGATCGTATTTGCGCCGCGCATCGGTCGCAAGCGCGCGGCTTTCGGACGTGGCGGCCTTGCTTCCAGCTTTCATGTGACTTTGTTGTGGGTTCGCGGCGGCATGAAGAAATCATTCTAGCATGCGGGAAATCGCCGCCCGGCCGACCTTCTGCTCTAATCGGCCGCGCGGTTTCGGCGGCCGTCGCCGCTCAGCGCCGGCACGACGCGAGCGCGTCGCGGGCCTGGTACGCGGTGTACGTGAGCTGCGCGGCCGCGAGGCCGGCGAGACCGAACGTGCGCGTGAGCCCGAACGCGGCGAAGCCTTCCGGCACCGGCTGCTCCCCGGCCAGCGCGGCGGCGAGCGCTTCGCCGGCGACGGTGGTGGGCGCCATCCCGTGACCGCCGAATGCGATCGCGTGCCACACGCCGTCCGCATCGCGGCCGATCTGCGGCATCTTGTGCCGCGCGTAGCTCATCAGCCCGCCCCATGCGTACTCGACCTTCACGCCGTCGAGCTGCGGATACACGCGCAGCAGGTCGCGACGCAGCAGCCGCGCGATCGCGTCGGGGCCGCGGTCGAGCACCGAGATCCGGCCGCCCCACAGAATCCGCGTGTCCTTCAGCGGCCGGTAGTAGTCGAACGCGAAACGCGTGTCGTAGATCGCGTAAGGCGCGTCGATCGCGTCCGGCAGCCGCGTGCCGAGCGGCTCGGTCGCGATCACGTAGGTCGCGATCGGCAGCACCGCGCGCTCGATGCGCGGCGACACGCCGCGCGCGTAGCCGCCGCCGGCGAACACGACGTCCTTCGCGCGCACCGTGCCCTGCGCCGTGCGCACGACGTAGCCGGCGCCCTCGCGCGCGATGCCGAGCGCGGCCGAGCGTTCGTACACGCGTGCGCCGCCGCGCGAGGCGGCCGCCGCGACGCCGAGCACGTACTTGAGCGGATGGAAGTGGAACGCGTTCGGCTCGAACAGGCCGCCGTAATAGCGCTGCGTCTTCAGCCGCGCGCGCAGCGCGTCGGTCGCGACCGGTTCCCAGTCGACGTCGAATTCCTGCTTCATCAGCGTGCGCACGCCGTCGAGCCGCGACGGATCGTCGAACCAGTTCGCGAGCATCACGCCCTCGTCGACGATGTCGCAGTCGATGCCGTAGCGAGCAATCCGCGCGCGGATCAGGTCGACCGCATCGACGGTGAGCCGGTACAGGCGGCGGCCTTCGTCGCGGCCGAGCGTGCGCAGCAGGTCCGCGTTGTCGAGGCTGTAGCCACCGAACACGAAGCCGCCGTTGCGGCCGGACGCGCCGAAGCCGACCCGCTCGCCGTCGAGCACGACGACCTCCCGCACGCCGCGCTCGACGAGGCCGAGCGCCGTGCACAGGCCGGCGAGGCCGCCGCCGACGATACAGACCTGCGTGTCGATCGTGCCGGTCAGTTGCGGGTAGGGCTGGCGGGTAACGGTGGCTTCGTAGAAGTTCTGCATGCGTTTTCGAGGACTCTTGACGACGGAAAAACGGACGGCGCGCGTCGATCTTGCCTGAACGCGCGCGCCGCGTCGAATGGGGTGTTCAGCGCACCGGCCGCCGCGGTCGGGCGGCGGCCGGTGCGCGACCGGGCATCACGCGCCCGGCGTCGGGTTGGCCGGAGCGGCGACGTAGGCCGGATAGCCGGCGTCGGTCTTGACCGTGGCGTCGGGCGCCGCGTTGCGCTCGATCCACGGCGCGATCTCCATGTCCTCGTAGCGGACGAGGCGGCATTTGCGCACCAGCGCGTAGCCGAGCCAGATCGCGAGGAAGAACGGCAGGCCGATGTAGGTCGCGGCGATGCCGGCCCAGTCGATCCTGTCGGCGAGGAACGCCTGGTAGTCCTGGCCGAGCGCGACGATCGCGCACAGCGCGAACGCGAACAGCGGGCCGAACGGGAACCACTTCGACCGGTACGGCAGCTGGTCGAGCCGGTAGCCCTGCTTCAGGAAGCCCTTGCGGAACCGGTAGTGGCTGACCGCGATGCCGAGCCACGTGATGAAGCCGGCCATGCCCGACGTGTTCAGCAGCCACAGGTAGACGGTTTTATCGCCATACAGCGACGTGAGGAAGCACAGCGCGCCGACGGCGGTCGTCGCGTACAGCGCGTTGCGCGGCACGCCGCCCGGAGACAGCTTCGCGAACAGCTTCGGCGCGCGGCCCTCGACCGCGAGGTTGTAGAGCATCCGCGTCGACGCGTACATGCCCGAGTTGCCGGCCGACAGCACGGCCGTCAGGATCACCGCGTTCATCACGCCGGCCGCGAACGCGAGGCCCGCGTGGCGGAACACGAGCGTAAACGGGCTCACGCCGACGTCGGTCACGTCGCTCTTCAGCAGGCTCGGGTCGGTGTACGGAATCAGCACGCCGATCACGAAGATCGCGAACACGTAGAACAGCAGGATGCGCCAGAAGATCTGGCTGACCGCGCGCGGGATCGTCGTGCGCGGGTTCTCCGATTCGCCGGCCGCGACGCCGATCATTTCGGTGCCCTGGAACGAGAAGCCCGCGATCATCGCGACGCCGAGCATCGTGGCCCAGCCGCCCGCGAACGGTGCGTCGCCGATCGTGAAGTTGCCCCAGCCCGCGCTCGGGCCGCCCTGCATGATCCCGAAGATCATCAGCAGGCCGACGCCGACGAACGCGAGCACCGTCAGCACCTTGATCAGCGCGAACCAGTATTCGGCTTCCCCGAAGCCGCGCACCGACAGCGCGTTGAGCGCGAAGATCAAGGTGAGGAAGATCGCGCTCCACCAGACGCCCGGCATGTGCGGGAACCAGTAGTGCATCACGAGCTGCGCGGCGACGAGCTCCACCGCGAGCGTCACGGCCCAGCTGTACCAGTAGTTCCAGCCGAGTGCGAAGCCGAAGCCTTCGTCGACGAATTTCGCGCCGTAGGTGGCGAACGAGCCCGACACCGGCATGAACGCGGCCATTTCGCCGAGGCTCGTCATCAGGAAATAGACCATCAGGCCGATCAGCATGTACGCGACCAGCGCGCCGCCGGGGCCGGCCTGCGAGATCGACGCGCCGGACGCGACGAACAGGCCGGTGCCGATCGAGCCGCCGATCGCGATCATCCGCAGATGGCGCGCCTGCAGGCTGCGGTGGAGGGACGGCTGCGCGGGCGGCGAGCCGGACGGACGGGGCGAGTCGGGGCGGGCATCTGAATGCATGGCGGGTGCTGGGCGCTGTCTCCGGGATTGTTTTTTGGTTACGAAGGGCGGCGCGTTGCCGGCCGCCGGCCGGGCAGCGGCACTGCTTCGCAGGTCTGGTCCGGATCGACCGGGACCGCCGGGCCGCGACGCGTGTTGCCTTCGTCTGTCGTCGGCCGCCCGTTGGGCGGCCGTCGGCGCGCCGGGTGCGGTGCACCTCGACGCCGCCCCGATTGTGGGTGCCGGCCGCCAGCGCGGCAAACGATATTTCCGCACAGGGTGATGCAACTTTGTCATCAACTTGCCGCACATCGAAACCGCTGCGGCGGCCCGGTCATCGGCCTTGGATACGTCCCATGCCGGTGCCGAAACGGGCGGATTCGTCCCGCTGGGTTGTTGCGTTTTGGGAATGAAGTCGTGAGTTAATATCAATAGCGGCCGGACTTGTGGCCATCGACAATGTGTCTCATGGATCGTGCCTCGCGAGGCGGGGGCGCGCCGCCCGGCCGGGGTTTCGGCGGCGGCGCCGCGCGATGCGCCGTGCGGCGCACCGGGCCTGCCGAGCTGCGCATCCGCTTGCACAGGGCGCGCGAACGCGCTCCAATCGAATCACGCGGGCGGCGTCGCCGCCGCACCGATCAATCTGTCCCTGAAGAGGAAGTGATGCAATTCAACGACATTCTTGCTGCGCTCGACATCGATCTCGCCCAGTGGAAAGGCAATGCGCTGACCGCGCGTTCGCCGCTCGACGGCGCGACGCTCGCGACGCTGGCGGTCGACTCGCCCGCCGACGCCGAGCGCAAGATCGACGCCGCGCACGACGCATTCCTCAAGTGGCGCACGGTGCCGGCGCCGGTGCGCGGCGAACTCGTGCGCGTGTTCGGCAACGTGCTGCGTGAGCACAAGGCCGAGCTCGGCCGCCTCGTCACGCTCGAGGCCGGCAAGATCACGTCGGAAGGCCTTGGCGAAGTGCAGGAAATGATCGACATCTGCGATTTCGCGGTCGGCCTGTCGCGCCAGCTTTACGGCCTGACGATCGCGTCCGAGCGCCCGGGCCACCGGATGATGGAAACGTGGCACCCGATCGGCGTGTGCGGCGTGATTTCGGCGTTCAACTTCCCGGTCGCGGTGTGGGCGTGGAATGCGGCGCTGGCGTTCGTGTGCGGCGATTCGGTCGTGTGGAAGCCGTCCGAGAAGACGCCGCTCACGGCAATCGCGTGCCACGTGCTGCTCCAGAAGGCGATCCGCGAATTCGACAAGACGCATCCGGGTGTCGCGCCGGCGGAGCTGAGCCAGCTGGTGCTCGGCATGCGCGATGTCGGCGAGGTGCTGACGGCGTCGAAGAAGGTGCCGGTCGTCAGCGCGACGGGCAGCGTGCGGATGGGCCAGGAGGTCGCGAAGGTGCTGAGCCAGCGTCTCGCCCGCGGCATCCTCGAACTCGGCGGCAACAACGGGATGATCGTCGCGCCGAGCGCGGATCTGGACCTCGTCGTGCGTGCAGTTACGTTCGCGGCCGTCGGCACGGCCGGCCAGCGCTGCACGACGCTGCGCCGCCTGATCGTGCATCGCAGCCTGGTCGAGCAATTGCTGCCGCGCATCGAGAAGGCCTACGCGTCGGTGAAGGTCGGCAACCCGCTTGAAGAAGGCACGCTGGTCGGCCCGCTGGTCGATCGCGCGTCGTTCGATGCGATGCAGAAGGCGCTGGGCGACGCACGCGAGCAGGGCGGCGAGGTGAAAGGCGGCGAGCGCGTCGACGTGGGTCACGCGGATGCGTACTACGTGCGCCCGGCCATCGTGCGGATGCCGAAGCAATCGGCCGTGGTCGAGCGCGAGACGTTCGCGCCGATTCTCTACGTGATGGTCTACGACAACTTCGACGATGCGATCGAACTGCACAACGCGGTGCCGCAAGGCCTGTCGTCGGCGATCTTCACGAACGACATGCGCGAGGCCGAGCAGTTCATGTCGGCAGCGGGCAGCGATTGCGGGATCGTCAACGTGAACATCGGCACGAGCGGCGCGGAGATCGGCGGCGCGTTCGGCGGCGAGAAGGAAACGGGCGGCGGCCGCGAGTCGGGTTCGGATGCGTGGAAGGCGTATATGCGCCGGGCGACGAACACGATCAATTACAGCCGTCAGCTGCCGTTGGCGCAGGGGGTGAAGTTCGACGTCTGACGGAGCGCGTCCGGGAGGGCGCCGCGACGGTCGAATCGATCGAATGACAAGGGCCGGTTGCCGCGAAAGCGGTAACCGGCCCTTGGCGCTTGCGGCGATGCGTGCGCGCCGATGCCCGATCGGCGCATGCCCGCTCGATCGCTTACTCGTGCGGCGCGGAAGCGTCGCTTGCCGGCATGTTCTGCACGACCAGCATCTGCGGCGTCGACAGCGTAATCTGCGCCGCCCGCAACTGCTTCAGGATCTCGAACAGCAGGTCGCTCTTCGTCGAGCTGGCGATCCGCGGGCTCGCCACGTAGCCCGTGACGCTCAGCGTGATCCCGTCCGGCGCGAGCTGGCTGAACGTGACCGACGGCGCCGGCTTGTCGAGAATCGCCGGGTGCTCGCGATACGCGTCGAGCAGCAGGTCGCGCACCTGCTCGGGGTCGGTGTTCAGCGGGAACGTGAGCATCAGCGTCGCGACGCCCTGCGTGCTGTTGCCCATCGTCACGTTGCGCACGTTCTGCGAGATCAGCTGCGAGTTCGGCACGATGACGGTCGAGCGGTCGCTGAGCTGGATCTCGGTCGCGCGCACGTTGATGCGGCGGATGTCGCCTTCGACGCCCGCGATGCTGACCATGTCGCCCACCTTCACCGGTCGCTCGGTCAGCAGGATCAGCCCCGACACGAAGTTCTTCACGATCTCCTGCAGGCCGAAACCGATACCGACCGACAACGCGCTGACGATCCACGCGAGGTTGCTCCACCTGACGCCGAGCAGCCCCAGCGTCATCAGCACGAGCAGCACGTAGCCGACGTTGGTGAACAGCGTGATCAGCGACACGCGCATCCCCGCGTCCATGCCGAGTGCCGGCATGAACTCGCCGTCGAGCCAGCGGCGCACCGAGCGCAGCAGGTAGAAGCCGATCGCGAACCCGATCACCGCGTTGAGGATCCGGTCGGGCATGATGTTCAGGCTCTGCAGCCGCTGGCCGCCGATCATCGCGACCGCGCTGTCGAGCAGGTCGCTCGGCGTCGTGCCGAAGCCGCCCGTCAACAGCGCGATCGCCGCGACCAGCATCAGCAGGCTCGTGCCGAGGCCGGACACGACGGTGTGGGCCTGGTCGAGATGCCGGTCGTCGAGCGCGAACAGGTGCTTGATCTGCTTGCCGGTCGACAGGTTCGCGGAGAACAGGCTTTCGCTCGCGTCGCGCGTCAGCTGCGTCAGGATGTAGACGCTGCACACCACGATCTCGAACCAGACGAGCTCGTACGTGATGAAGCGCGCGACCGTGATGTAGCCGATCAGCAGCGCGACCAGCGACACGACGATCGCCAGCGTGACGCCGGCGTGAATCAGCCCGGCGAGCGTCGAGCGTTGCTCGGGCGCCTCGCCGGATGCCGCCAGCGCGGTGCGGACGCGATTCGCGCGCAGGATCGACGCGCCGACGGTCAGCGCGACGACGAGCGAGACGATGCCGCGGCCGAACAGCGTGACGGACAGGCTGGTATCGACGATCCGGTTGATCGACTCGAGCGTGCCGGACATCAGCAGCAGCGCGGCCAGCACGCCGGGGAACGGCTTCATCGCGAGCGCGACGGGATCGGCGAGCGCCGGCAGCCGCCATGACGGATGCTTCGTGCAGAGCAGCGCGCGGCCAAGGCCGGCGATCAGCGCGCAGGTCACGGAGAGCTTCGCGAACTGGTCCCACAGATCGGTCATCGAAGACGTGAGCTCGGAGTGGCGCGCGAGCGCGAGATAGAGGATCTGGACGGCGACCGCGGTCGCGAGCAGCGTCGAGAACGCCGTCGCCAGCGCCAGCGCGCTGCGGCGCAGCCGGGTGGGCGGCAGGCGGTTCAGGCAGAACCACGCGAGCCCGCGTTCGACGACGCGGCGGCCGCCGAGCCACGCAGCGAGCGCGGCGATCAGCAGCAGCGTGGTGATGGCGCGCTGGCCGGGTGTCCAGGACGAGCGCAGCATGTCGCGCAGTTCGTCGTTGAAGTCCTCGAGCCGCTGGACGTCGTCCGGCGACAGGTGGAACAGCGGCAGCCAGAACTGCGCACCGAAGATGCTGCCCGAACGGAACGCGAGCTGGTTCTTCAGCAGGCTGCGGTGCAGTTTCGCAAACTGGTCGTTCAGGTTCGCGAGGTTGGTCTTCTGGTCGGCGGCCTGTTTCAGCGCCGCGTCGATCTGCGCCTTGCGCGCGTTCAGCGTCTCCCGCTGCTGTTCGACGGCAGGCGTTTCGGGCGATGCGCCCGGGGCCGGCGGCGGGCCGAGCACGTCGAGCTGCGCCTGGACTTGCGTGCGCTGCGGCGCGAGCTGGCTCTGCAGCTTGTCGACGTCGGCGCTCAGTTCCTGGGTCGCGTCGCCGAGCTCGTCGAGTTCCTTGCTGTTGGTCGCGTTCGATGTCTGCTGCTTGATGCGGTCCTGTTGCACCTGCATCTGCTTGAGCCGCGCAACCGCGTCGTTCAGCGAAATGGTCGGCACGGGGACGCCGACGCCGCTCGCGCCCGGTGCGGACGCAGCTGTCGGAAACGCCGACGCGGTCGCGATCGCCGCGAACTGCAGCAGTGCGAACAGCGCGATCCGGCGTGCGTACGTGGAGAGTCGTTGTATGAACATGGAATGCTTACGTTTTGCCGACAATGCCGGGTGCCGAAAGGCGTCCGGAAGCCGGGAGTTGGCCCGGTAGCATGTTACCGGGGCGTGGCGGCGGCAGCGCTGCCGATTGCGCACGTTGCCTGTCGTGTCTCGCGGTGCCGGCGCGGGCGCGCGACGGCCCGGCAGCCCCTTGCAGACGGGGCCGTGCCGGCTTCGGATGCGCGCGAGTGGCAGACGATCGCGATGCCTTCGAACCTTACAGATTCGACAGACAGTTACGCAAGTTACACATTGTCCGGCGCGAAAGTGGGGTGTCCGAACCGGTTCGCCACGCGACGCGGCGCGCGCGGCGTGCCGGTACAATGCGATGAATCGCCCGACGGCGGCCGGGCCGATCGGCCGCCGGACAACAACACACGACACGATCAGGAGACACGACCCAGATGGTCTCAACGGACAGCTTTCCCCAGGCAGCCGCCTCGTCCTCTTCCATCGACGCCGGCTCGATTTCAGCCCGCCTCGACCGCCTGCCGCCGACCCGCAGCGTCTGGAAGCTCGTCGTGCTGCTGAGCCTCGGCTTCTTCTTCGAACTCTACGATCTGCTGTACAGCGGCTACGTCGCGCCGGGCCTCGTGAAAAGCGGGATCCTGTCCGCGACGACGCACGGCCTGTTCGGCACCACGGGCGTCGCGAGCTTCATCGCCGCGCTGTTCTCCGGCCTCTTCATCGGCACGATCGCATGCGGCTTCCTCGCGGACCGCTTCGGCCGCCGCGCGATCTTCACGTGGTCGCTGCTGTGGTACACGGCCGCCAACGTCGTGATGGCGTTCCAGGACACGGCAGGCGGGCTGAACTTCTGGCGCTTCGTCGTCGGTCTCGGCCTCGGCGTCGAGATGGTGACGATCGGCACGTACATCTCCGAACTCGTGCCGAAGCAGATCCGCGGCCGCGCGTTCGCGTGCGAGCAGGCGGTCGGGTTCGTCGCGGTGCCGGTGGTCGCGTTCCTCGCGTACCTGCTCGTGCCGCACGCACCGTTCGGCCTCGACGGCTGGCGCTGGGTCGTGCTGATCGGCGCGCACGGCGCGCTGTTCGTGTGGTGGATTCGCCGCGCGCTGCCGGAAAGCCCGCGCTGGCTCGCGCAGCAGGGCCGCGTCGACGAAGCCGACCGCATCATGCGCGCGCTCGAGGCGAAGGTCGAAGCCGAATACGGCCGGCCGCTGCCGCCGCCCGCGCCCTCCGAGCCGGTGCCGCCGCGCGGCAGCTTCCGCGACATGTGGGTGCCGCCGTATCGCAGCCGCACGATCATGATGACGATCTTCAACGTGTTCCAGACGGTCGGCTTCTACGGCTTCGCGAACTGGGTGCCGACGCTGCTGATCAAGCAGGGCATCACGATCACGTCGAGTCTCATGTATTCGAGCGTGATCGCGCTCGCGGCGCCGCTCGGCCCGCTGATCGGCCTCGTGATCGCCGACCGCTTCGAGCGCAAGTCGGTGATCGTCGCGATGGCGGCGGCGATCGTCGTCTGCGGGCTGCTGTTCAGCCAGACGACGGTGGGCGCGTTCCTGATCGTGCTCGGCATCGGCCTCACGCTCGCGAGCAACATCATGTCGTACAGCTTCCATGCGTATCAGGCCGAGCTGTTCCCGACGTCGATCCGCGCGCGCGCGGTGGGCTTCGTCTACTCGTGGAGCCGCTTCTCGGCGATCTTCTCGTCGTTCGTGATCGCGGCCGTGCTGAAGGGTTTCGGCACGTTCGGCGTGTTCGCGTTCATCGCCGGCGCGATGGTGATCGTGATGGCCGCGATCGGGTTCATGGGGCCGCGCACCAAAGGCATCGCGCTCGAAACCATTTCGAAGTAGACGGGGGTTGCGCGCTCGCGTGTCGTATGCAGCATGCGAGTGAATTTCCGGGCGTTTCGGTTTTGTATTGCCGGACACGCCCGGCGAAGCAACCTGCCATGCAGCGGCGCATCAAGCAGCAATGAGTTGAAACAAAGCGTGACGAAACGCAAAACCGCGGCGAAACCGGGGAGGCGGCCCTGCCGATTCGTGCCCGCGCGGGTAGAATGAAAGATCTGACGACTCATTAGCCGCCATTGGACCGAACGCGTTGTACTGCGAACGACTCCACCGCGAAGAGGCGTCGGCGCCGGGCACATGCGTGCGGCCGGCGTGTCGATGGCTCGCGCGGGAGATGCGCCGTTCGCAACGTGCGGCGGCCGGTTCGGCCGATGGCTTCGATCGCATGATGCTCTCCGACCTGACGCGGCGGTTGTCCAAGCCGCGTTGCCGTACCCTCGCAGTCACCACGTATGTGTGGCTCGCGGCCGTTCTCCCGATCTCCGTGCTTGTCGCGTGGCCCGCCTTTGCCGCGTCCGACGTGCCGTCGGCCATTGCTACGTCGTCCTCATCAACGGCTTCGGCCGCGCATTCGGCTTCGTCGGCGCATGTGTCGTCGGGAGTCGCGCCGTCGTCCGCGGCTTCGGCTGCGCGTTCGGCTTCGTCGGCGCATGGGTCGTGGGGAGTCGTGCCGTCATCCGCGGCATCGGCCGCGAATCATGCGTCGCCCGCCAGCGGGGCATCCGCGGCTTCCACGGCATCGGCAGCATCCGCGGCATCGCCTGCATCGGCAGCATCCGGCACGCCGGCAAGCGAAGCCGAAGCACCCGCACCGACGCCGCCGCGCCGGCATCCGCCGCTGTCGGCCGACGAAGCGAAGAGCGCAACCGCGCGTGCGATCGACATGCGCAAGCGCTTCACGCAGGAAGTCACGCGACGCCTGAACGTGCCCGCGAACGAGCAGCGCGCGTATGGCGTCCGCCTCCAGCAGGCGCTCGCCGATGCGGACCTCGACGACCTGGCCGGCGAATACGTTGCGATCGTCGACCGTGCGCCGAACGTGCAGGCGCTGTTCATCTACTTCCGCGCGACGCCGTCCAATGCGTGGCTGATGATCGGCGCGTCGCCGGTCGGCACCGGCTGGCCCGGCAAATACGATCACTTCCTGACGCCGCTCGGCGTGTTCCACCACTCGCCCGACAACATGGACTTTCGCGCGGAAGGCACGACGAACGACAACGGCATTCGCGGCTACGGCAAGCGCGACATGCGCATCTACGACTTCGGCTGGGTGGACGGCGAGCGCGGCTGGGGCAAGGGCGGCAAGTCGCCGATGCGCTTCCAGATGCACGCGACCGATCCCGATCGCCTCGAACCGCTGCTCGGCATCCGGCACTCGAAAGGCTGCGTGCGGATTCCTGCTTCGCTGAACGCGTTCCTGGACCAGCACGGCATCCTCGACGACGACTACGAGGCGCGCGTCGAAGACGGCAAGTCGTTGTGGGTGCTGCGCCGCGATCGCGACGTCACGCCGATCGCCGGGCGCTACCTGGTCGTGATCGACAGCGCGCGCAAGACGCGTCCGGCATGGTCGCCGGCGCCGGGACGCAACGCATGGTCGAAGCTGCCGAAGAGCGGCGACACGGCGGACTGAACTCCGCCGAAATCGAACAGCGTGCATTCGAGAACGACGCACGCGGTCGACGCGCTCCAACGTGTCGTGATGGCGGCCTCCTGCATCGGCGGACGAATCGCGTCGACGAGGTGAGGTGCGTGCGACGATCGCTTCGCGAAGGATGACGAAGCGTGATTGCCGTGCCGCGCTCAGCGGAAAATCTTCAGCCAGTCGAACAGGCCCGGATGCGGACGCCGCCTCGGCGCCGGCGCCGGCGCGCTGCGCGGCCGGAAGTCGGGCGAAAACTGCACATGCGGGTCGATCGCTCGCGCACGCAGCGCCGCATCGTAGAACGAGCCGACGATCGGCAGCGCGCTGTGCGCGCCCGCGCCCCAGTAGTCGCTGCGCAGCGTCACGTTGCCGTCGTCGAAGCCGACCCACGCGCCGGCCACCAGTTGCGGATGCATCAGGATGAACCAGCCGTCCGTGTTGTCTTGCGTCGTGCCGGTCTTGCCCGCGACGTCGATGCGAATCCCGTAGCGCGAGCGGATGTCGGCACCGGTCCCGTAATCGACGACGCCGCGCATCACGTCGACCAGCGTCTGTGCCGCGGCCACCGGCATCGCGCGTTCGGGCGGCGCGCTGCCGAACGCGGCGAGCATCTTGCCGTCGCGATCCTCGATGCGCGTGATCATCTGCGGCGCGACGTACACGCCGCGGTTCGCGATCGTCCCGTACGCGGACACCATTTCCTTCAGCGTGACGGGGCTCGTACCGAGCGCGAGCGACGGCACCGCATCGAGCGGACTTTCGCGCACGCCCATCGCACGGGCGAGCTGTGCGACCCTGGCCGCGCCTTCGCGCTGCATCACCTGCGCGGTGATGCGATTGCGCGACAGGGCGAGTGCGTCGCGCAGCGTCATCGGTGCGTCCGTCGGCGGTTCGGCATCGGTCGGACGCCATACCGCGTGCGCGCCGATCGGAATTGCCACCGGGCGATCGACGAACGTATCGTCCGGCCGCATGCCGTCCGCGAACGCGGCGCCATAGACGAACGGCTTGAACGTCGAGCCCGGCTGGCGTCGCGCCTGCACGACGTGATCGAACGGCTCGCTGCCGAAGTCGGGGCTGCCGACCCACGCGCGAATCGCGCCGTTGCGCGGATCGAGCGCGACGAAGCCGGCCTGCACCTGCGTCTTGCGCTCGCACAACGCGCGCACGAACGCGCGATTCGCGCCGAGCTGCTTCAGCGCGGCCGCGTCGGCGAGCCCGGCGGCGCGCGCGTCGCGATAGTCGGGCGTCTGCCGGATGAAGCCGCGGAACAGGTCGTTGCGCAGCCCGCAGCCGGACGGGTTGTGCCACGCGTCATCGGCGATCGCCTGCAGGCGGTCGGTTTGCTGCGTCAGCGCTCGCGTCGCCATGTCCTGCAGCTGCGCATCGAGCGTCGTGCGCACGACGAGGCCGTCCGCGTAGAGGTCGTAGTTGTTGCGGTCGGCCCAGGCGATCAGCCACTTGCGCAGCTGCACCGCGAAGTGCGGGGCCGGGCCGGGTTGCGCGGTCTGCGGCTCGAAGTCGACGCGCAGCGGGCGGCGCTGCAGTTGCGCGAGCTGCCGCGGCGACAGCATGCCCATCGCGGCCATCCGCGCGAGCACGATGTTGCGGCGCTGGACCGCGCGCTCCGGATTCAGCACCGGGTTGTAGTAGCTGTTGCCCTTCAGCATCCCGACGAGCGTCGCGCTTTCGACGATGTCGAGCTGGTCCGCCGATTTGCCGAAATAGGTGCGCGCGGCCATTTCGACGCCGTACGCGTTGTACAGGAACGGCACGGTGTTCAGGTAAGTCTCGAGAATCTCGTCCTTGCTGTATACCGCCTCGATCTTGAACGCGGTGATCAGCTCCTTCACCTTGCGCGTGAGCGTCGGCGCGCGGCCGACTTCGTCCGGATACAGGTTGCGGGCGAGCTGCTGCGTGATCGTCGAGCCGCCCTGGCGGCTGCCCGAAAACGTATGCAGGCCGGCCGCGAGCGTGCGGCGCCAGTCGATGCCGTGATGCGCGTAGAAGCGGTGGTCCTCGGTCGCGATCAGCGCGTCGACCATGTGCGGCGAGATCTGCTTGAGCGGCACCCATTCGCGGTTCACGGGCCGGAACTCGGCGATCAGCTGGCCGTCGGCCGACAGCACGCGCGCCGGACGGTCGATGCGCGCCTTGCGGATGTCGCCGATGCTCGGCGTGAACGGCACGAACGCGAGCAGGACCAGCAGGCCGAGCACGGGGATCGCGGCGAGCGTCAGCGCGACGCCGCGGCGCGTCGGATGGCGCAGGCGATGCCACGCGCCGGCGCCGAACGCGCGGGCGCCGGTACGGCAGCGAAGCCACAGATCTCGAAGATACGGCACGAAGCGATTCACGGCGGCAGGAGCGCGAGCGGAAAAGGCGCGATCCTAGCAAACCGCGCAGCGTCACCTGTGGCCAAAACGCCGGTTTTCCTGCAGGCGTTACAGACGATTACGTTTGTTGCCCGCGGACAACCTTTGGTCGCGTGCGCCGCCGCGATTCCTCCGACGAATCGACGCCGGCGGCTTCGCCGACCACATCCGCGAGCCGCTGCGCGGCCGCTTCCATCCGTGCGCGATCGAACCCGCCGAAGCCGAGCACGAGGCCCGGACGCGCGGTGCCCGGCGCGAACATCGGCGACACCGCGCGCACCGCCACGCCCGCCTGCGCGGCGCGCGCCACCACGTCGAGATCGTCGATTCCTTCCGCGAGCCACAGCACGACGTGCATCCCCTGATCGCCCGGCTGCACCCAGGCGCGCTCGCGCGGCAGCCGCGCGCCGAGCGTGTCGATCAGCAGCGCGCGCTGTTCCGCGTAGACGCCGCGCACGCGGCGGATGTGGCGGTCGAGATGGCCTTCCGCGATGAAGGCGGCGAGCACGTGCTGATCGGCGGTCGGCGCATGGCGATCCATCAGCGCGCGCGCGCCGCAGAACGCGGGCACGAGCTCGGCGGGCGCGATCACGTAGCCGAGCCGCAGCGACGGGAACAGGATCTTGCTGAACGTGCCGAGATAGATCACGTGTTCCGGATCCAGGCCTTGCAGCGACGGGAACGGATAGCCTTCGTAGCGCAGCTCGCTGTCGTAGTCGTCCTCGACCACCCATGTGCGATGCGCGCGCGCCCAGCCGAGCAGCGCGTTGCGGCGCGCCATGCTCATCGGCATCCCGAGCGGATACTGGTGCGACGGCGTGACGAACGCCGCGCGCGCGTCCGGCGCGAGACGGATGCCGGCCTCGACGTCGATGCCGTCCGCGTCGACCGGCACGCGGACCATCGCGTCGCGCCGCCCGGTGCTCTCGAGCAGCGCGGTGATGCCGCGATAGGCGGGATTTTCGACCCACGCGCGATCGTTCGGGCCGAGCAGGATCTGGCTCGCGAGGTGCAGCCCCTGTTGCGTGCCGCTCGTGATGACGACCTGCTCGGCGCTGCAGCGCACCGAGCGCGAGCGGCGCACGTAATCGGCGATCGCTTCGCGCAGCGGCAGCGTGCCTTGCGGATCCGCATAACCGGACGGCGCGCCGGCGCCGCGGGCGCGCAGGCGGTTGCCGAGCCGGCGCCAGATGTCGTCGGGCGCGGTGAGCCCGACCGGCACCGAGATCGCGAAGGGCGCGGCCGGCAGCGGACGGAATTCACGGGCGATCCGCGCGAACGTCGCGGCCGGTTCGGGCAGGCCGGCATGGGCGGCGCGCTGGCGGGCGGCGGGCGGTGCGCCAGCCGGCGGCGACGGCTCGGCCAGCGCGTTCGCGACCCGCGTGCCGGCGCCGCCGCGCGACTCCAGGAAGCCTTCGGCGACGAGTTGCGCATACGCGTCGACGACGGTGCCGCGCGAGACCTGCAGCGATGCCGCGAGCAGCCGCGTGGACGGCAGCGTGTCGCCGGGCCGCACGTCGCCGCGGCGCACCGCGTCCCGCAACGCCTGCGCGAGCTGGCGGCTCAGGTCGCCGGCCGCGCGGTCGAGCGCGCCGAGCGACGGGATTTCGACGATCCGGGCGGTCCTGGCCATGATTCTGGTCTGCTGAAAATGTTCTAAACCGGCTCTACAGCATAAACCAGTTAGCGATCACAATCGGGGCATGACGGGCCGGTTCCGACCCGTTCCCTTCGAACCCTATCCGACCGTGGAGCCGCCATGTATGTCCCCGCCGATTTCGCCGAATCCCGTCCCGACGAGCTGCGTGAACTGATCGTCCAGCATCCGTTCGGCACCCTGGTCACGCGCGGGAACAGCGGGCTCGACGCGAACCACCTTCCGTTCGAACTGCTGCCGGGCGATGGCGGCCTCGGCGAACTGCATGCGCACGTCGCGCGCGCGAATCCGGTCTGGCAGGACGTCGCGGATGGCGACGAGGTGCTCGTGATCTTCCGCGCCGGCGACGCGTACATCTCGCCGAACTGGTATCCGAGCAAGCACGTCGCGCATCGGCAGGTGCCGACGTGGAACTACGTGGTCGTGCATGCGCACGGCCGCATCACCGTGCGCGACGACGAGAAGTTCGTGCGCGGCGTGGTCGCGCGGCTGACGCGCACGCACGAGGCGTCGCAGCCGGCGCCGTGGAAGATGGCCGACGCGCCGAAGGACTATCTCGACACGATGCTGCAGTCGATCGTCGGGCTGCAGATCGAGATCACGCGGCTCGTCGGCAAGCGCAAGCTCGGGCAGAACAAGGCGGTCGACGATATTCGCGGCGCGGGCGACGCGCTGATCGCGGACGGGAATCTCGCGATCGGCGAGGCGATGCTGGCGGAAGCCGACGCGAAGCGCGGGTGAGTCACGGTGAATCGCACGGGGGCGCATGTGGCGCCCGCGCCGGCGCACGCTACTGCGTACGCGTCGCGCCCTTCGCCACTTCCCCCGCCTGCGCCAGCGCCCCCCGAATCGCCGCTTCCGTCTTGTCATACCCGCCCTCGCCATACCGCGTATAGACGACCTTGCCGTTCGCGTCGATCAGGTACAGCGCGGGCCAGTACTGGTTGCCGTACGCGCGCCACGTGTCGTAGCGGTTGTCCTGCGCGACCGGATACTGGATGCCGAAGCGCTTGACCGCATCGGCGACGTTCTTCGCATCGCGTTCGAACGGATACTCGGGCGTATGCACGCCGACCACGACGAGCCCCTGGTCGCGATACTTCCGGTACCAGTCGTTCACGTACGGAATCGTATGAATGCAGTTGATGCACGAGTACGTCCAGAAATCGACCAGCACGACCTTGCCGCGCAGCTGGTCGAGCTTGAGCGGCGCGCTGTTGTGCCAGCGCTCGATGCCGGTGAAGTCGGGCGCCGGCGTGCCGGCCAGCGAGGCGGTCATGCCCGCCTCGTCGCGGGTGCCGGCGAACGCGGCGAGGCCGGCCGTGGCGGCGAGGGCGATCACGAGGGCGGCGGTCTTGAGTCTGGTCGGCATGGCGGTTCTCCGGTTCGGCCGGCCGCCGCGCGGGGGCGGCGGCCGGACAGGTTTCGACAGCCCTCATTGGGCCGCGCCGACGTATCTGCGATGTGTCCGGCAGGCCGCGCGTGTGCAATGTTGTGTGTCGTCACGGCGGCGCGATACATTGGGATACAAACGGGTGCCCGCAGTGGGGTATAAAAGCGGACATCGCCAGCCGGAACATCACGCCAACGACACCGACCCATGGACAAGATCGACCACGTACTGATCGTCGACGACGATCGCGCGATCCGCGAACTGATCGCGGACTACCTGGAGAAGAACGGCATGCGCGTGTCGCTCGCCGCGAACGGCCGCGAGATGCGCAACGCGCTCGACGACGGCGCGCCCGACCTGATCGTGCTCGACCTGATGATGCCCGGCGAGGACGGCCTCACGCTGTGCCGCGATCTGCGCGCGGGCAAGTTCCGGACGGTGCCGGTGCTGATGCTGACCGCACGAGGCGAGGAAACCGACCGCATCATCGGTCTGGAGATGGGCGCCGACGACTATCTCGCGAAGCCGTTCGCGGTGCGCGAGCTGCTCGCGCGGATCCGCTCGGTGCTGCGCCGCGCGCGCATGCTGCCGCCCGGCATGCAGGTGACGGAGTCGGCCGCGATGCTCGCGTTCGGTGAATGGCGGCTCGACACGACCGGGCGCCACCTGCTCGACGCCGAAGGCACGCTGGTCGCGTTGAGCGGCGCCGAATACCGGCTGTTGCGCGTGTTCCTCGACAATCCGCAGCGCGTGCTGACGCGCGACCAGTTGCTCAACCTCACGCAGGGCCGGCAGTCCGATCCGTTCGACCGGTCGATCGACCTGCTCGTGAGCCGGCTGCGCCAGCGCCTGCGCGACGGCGCGCGCGAGCCGCGCTACATCAAGACGCTGCGCAACGAGGGCTACGTGTTCTCGTCGGCGGTGACCGCGGTCGAAGGCGACGCATGAGCGCGCGCACCCCGTGGCACTGGCCGCGCTCGCTGTTCGCGCGGCTCGCGCTGATCCTGTGCGTGGGCCTTGCGCTCGCGCAGACGCTGTCGTTCTGGCTCACCGTCACCGAGCGCGACCAGGCGACCACCAACCTGATGATGGGCTACATCGAACGCGAGGTCGCGAGTTCGGTCGCGCTGCTCGATCACCTGCCGCCCGACCAGCGTGCCGCGTGGCTGCCGCGTCTCGCACGGCGCAGCTACGCGTTCATCCTCGGGCCCGGCGAGACGGGCACGCCGCCGGAGGCGCGGCTCTCGGCGCGCGTCGAGCGCTCGATCTCGGACGGCATCGGCGGCGACTATCCGCTGACGGCGAACGCGATCCCCGGCGATCGCGAGCATCTGCAGGTGCATCTGCGCCTGACCGACGGCTCGCCGCTGACGATCGACATCCACCCGATGTCGACGGTGCCGCTGTCGGGCTGGCTGCCGGTCGTGCTCGCGCTGCAGCTCGCGGTGCTGGCCGCGTGCTGCTGGCTCGCGGTGCGGCTCGCGACGCGACCGCTGAAGCAGCTCGCGCAGGCGGCCGACGCGCTCGGCCCCGACCTGAAGGGCGAACGCCTGAACGAGGACGGGCCGTCCGAAGTCGCGCGTGCCGCGCGGGCGTTCAACGCGATGCAGGACCGCATCGCGCAATACATGGCCGAGCGCATGCAGATCCTCGCGTCGATCTCGCACGACCTGCAGACGCCGATCACGCGGATGCGGCTGCGCGTCGACGTGATGGACGACGACGCGCAGGGCGCGAAGCTGCGCCAGGACCTGCTCGAGATGGAGCATCTGGTCAAGGAAGGCGTCGCGTATGCGCGCACGCTGCACGGCACGGAAGAGGCCGCGCGCCGGATCGATCTCGATGCGCTGCTCGACAGCATCGTGTGCGACTACACGGATGCGGGGCAGGACGTCGCGCTGCATGGCGGCGGCCCGCTCGCGCTCGTCACGCGGCCGAAGGCGCTGCGCCGGATCGTCGGCAACCTCGTCGACAACGCGCTGAAGTTCGCGGGCGCGGCCGAGATCGACGTGCAGGCGGCGCCGGGCGGCGGCGCGGTCATTGCGGTGCTCGACCGCGGGCCGGGCATTCCGGACGATCAGCTCGATGCTGTGTTCGAACCGTTCCGGCGCGTGGAGACGTCCCGCAATCGCGAGACGGGCGGCACGGGGCTCGGCCTCGCGATCGCGCGGCAGCTTGCGCTCGCGATGGGCGGCACGCTCACGTTGCGCAACCGGCCGGACGGCGGCGGACTCGAAGCGCGGTTGACGCTGGTGAACGCGACCTGACGCGACGCCGTGTAATGCGGTGCCAAGCGCGTCGCGGGCTTCGGAGGCGAAGCGGGCTGCGTCACACGCGCTGCAGATGCGCGTCGACGAGCGGCGCGAGCGTTTCGGCATGCACGGCCGCGAGATCATGCCGGCCGCCCGGCACCACGTGCAGCCGTGCATCGGGCAGCCGTTCGAGCAGGCGTTTGCCGGCCGCGACCGGGCTGATCGGATCGTCGTCGCCCCACAGCAGCAACGTCGGCTGCGCGATGCGGCCGATGTCCTGCGACAGGTCGGCGCGCAACGTCAGGAACCAGTCGGGCAATTGCGGGTTCGCTTGCGCGAAGCCGGCGCGCCAGTCCTGCGCGCCGAGCCCCTGCATGTCGAGGCCGCCCGACGTGACCGTCAGCACCAGGTGCGTGACGAGCGCCGTACGTTCGAGTGCCGCGCACATTGCGATCACACCGCCCATCGATTGCGCGATCACGGCCGTCGGCCGGTCGATCGCGCTCAGCACATGGCGCACGAGACCGTCGAAGTCGTCGACGGCCGGATCGCGCGGCGTGTCGCCGAAGCCCGGATAGCCGACGATCCGACGCTCGGCCGGATGCGCGAGGCGGCTCGCGAGCGGTTGCCAGAAGGCGGTGCTGCCCGATGCGCCGGGCAGGAACAGCAGTTGTGACGGAACGGGCATGACGGATTGGTGTTCTGGCGAACGAAGCGGGTGAATGGAAGGCGGCAATGCGTCAGCACCGGCCGGTGCGCAGCGCGACGGTCCAGTCGTCGCGGCCGCGCGATGCCGCGGTGGCGGCGGCCGTATGCCAGTCGTATTCGACCGCATGGAATTCGGCGTGCCAGCCGGCCAGCGTGCGCGACACCATCGCGTAGCGCGCATGCGGCGAACCCGTTTCGATCCGGTGCGGGTGCGGTAGATCGTCCGCGTACGCCTGCAGCCCGACGCTGCCGGGGTTGACGATCAGCCGGCCGTCGTCGAGTTTCGCGAGGCGCGGCACGTGCGTATGGCCGCACAGAATCAGCGAGGCCGTCTCGTCGCCCGCGCGCTGCGCGATTTCATCGGGCGTCGCCGCACGGCAGCCGTCGGGCGTGACCGTTTCGAGGAAGTAGACGAGGTCGCTGGCAGGCGTGCCGTGCACCATCAGCACATCGTCGCCGAGGGTCAGGCGCTCGGGCAGCGCGGCGATCCATGCGCGCTGGTCGTCGCGCAGCGTGTCGTGCGCCCAGCGGTCGGACAGCCGCATCGTGTCGCGATCGCCGGTCAGCAGTTGCCGTTCGTGATTACCCTTGATGGTCGGCAGGTCGAGCGCGATCAGGCGGTCGGCCGTTGCGGCAGGATGGAGCGCGCCCGACACGATGTCGCCGAGGTTGACGATCACGTCGGCGCCGCGGCGGCGCACGTCGTCGAGCACCGCGTCGAGCGCGGCGAGGTTGCCGTGGATGTCGGACAGCGCGGCGATTTTCATGGCGAAGGAGTCGAAGCGGGGAACGGCGATTGTCGCGAATTCGACGCGGGTCGTCCATTCGCGTCGACGGCGCGCGGATAGGCGCGTCGCGCGTCGCGTCGGCCCGTCAGTCGGTCGCGAGGCGCGCGTACAGCGCGAAATCGCCCGGCGTGCCGCGCACCATTCGGTATGCGCGCAGCAATCCTTCGTACCGGTAGCCGCATTTCTGCAGCACGCGCGCGGAGCCGGCGTTGCTGGTCAGCACGACGCCCTGGATACGCATGAAGCCGCTTTCGGCGAACGCCCACGCGGTGACGCTCGCGCACAGCGCGCTCGCGATGCCGCGCCCCCAGTGCGACGGCGCGAGGTCGTACGCGATCTCGGCCGAGCGGTTCGCGGTGGATACCGTATGCAGCCCGATGGTCCCGGCGAGCGCGCCCGACGCGTCGTCGACGATCGCGAGGCGGCGGATCGAATCCGGATGAGCCGATTCGATGCCGTCGAACAGCGGCAGCAGATCGTCGCGCGCATGCAGGTTCCAGCTCGTGTGGCGGACGACGTCGGGGTTCGACAGGTACGCGAACCACGTATCGAGATCCGAGCGGTCGAACTGGCGGAGCGACAGGCCGGGGAAACCGGAGCGGGGAGGGACGTCGATTCTCATCGCGAGCCTGTTGAGAACGTTGCGGGCAATGCGACCCGCGCGAACGGTGCGCTCGAAGCACCCGAAGCACCCGAAGCACCCGAAGCACCCGAAGCACCGCGCATGCCGATGCCCCTACGCAGCATGCCGCCGATACAGCGCGAGCGATCCCGCCAGCGCGAGCAGCATCGCGCCGCACGTGCGTTCGAGCCACAGCGCGCCCGAGCGTTTCAGCAGCCGCATAGCGCGCGCGCCGAGCAGCGCGTAGCCGAACATCACCGCGCCGTCGAGCAGCGCGAACGTGACCGCGAGCGCGACGTATTGCGGCGCGAGCGGGGCGGCCGGATCGAGGAACTGCGGCAGGAACGCGGAGAAGAACAGATAGCCCTTCGGATTGGTCACCGCGGTCAGGAAGCTCTTCGCGAAGATCGACGCGTTGCGTTCGTACGCCGCGTCGCCATGCGCGACGGCGACGTCGAGCGAGCCCTTCGACGTGAGCAGCCGGATGCCGACATACGCGAGATACGCGGCGCCGAGCCATTTCACCACCGAGAACCAGAACGCCGACGCCATCAGCAGCGCGCCGAGGCCGAGCGCGACCGCGACGATCAGCGCGAAGTCGGACAGCATCGCGCCGGCGAAGCCGAAGGCCGCGCGGCGCACGCCGTAGCGCGAGCCGTTGGTCAGGGCGAGCAGCACGGTCGGGCCGGGCGTCGCGATCCCGACGAACGCGACGGCGGCGAAGATCAGCAGGGTCGATTGGTGCATGCCGAAGACTCCCGGTGGAAGGCGGGTGCCCGATTATCGGGCGCGCGGCCTCGCGCTGTACAGGGACGTCCGCCGCGCGGCTGATTATCTCGATTTTGGCAAGAAGCTGTTTTCATTATTGCGCTATCGACCGGAACCGGTTCCAACTACCATGGCGGCCGCGGCGGGCATGCTGGCCGCGACGTCGCGCGCGCGTTTCGCATGCGCGCGTTCCCGTGTGCGGACGCCGCCGGCCTCGCCATGCCGGTGGATCTCGCCGACCGCACGCGCTACTCACATAGAACAACGGGCTCACCGCCCGGAGACGCTAAAAAACCATGAACAAGCAACTGATCGCAGCACCGCTGCTGCTCTCGCTCGCGGGCATCGCCTCCGCGCAAAGCTCCGTCACGCTGTACGGCATCGTCGATGCGGGCGTGACCTATCGCAGCAACGAACGGGTCGGCTCGCCGGGCGCCTATACGGGGCACTCGGACGTCGCCCTGACGACCGGCAACCTGTCCGGCAGCCGCTGGGGCATCAAGGGTTCCGAGGATCTTGGCGGCGGGATGCGCGCGCTGTTCGTGCTCGAGAACGGCTTCGACATCACCAACGGCACGTCGGGCCAGGGCGGCCGCCAGTTCGGCCGGCAGGCGTTCGTCGGCGTCGGCAGCGACCGTTACGGCACGGTCACGCTCGGTCGCCAGTACACGTCGCTCGACGACTTCGTGAGCCCGGTCGGCCCGTCGTCGTTCATCGGCGGCTTCGGCGCGCATCCGGGCGACATCGACGACCTCGACCAGACCGCGCGCGTCGACAGCTCGATCAAGTACACGAGCGCGAACTACGCGGGCTTCACGTTCGGCGCGCTGTACGGCTTCGGCAGCCAGCCGGGCAGCATGAAGCAGCGCAACACATGGAGCGTCGGCGCGGCGTACGCGGCGGGGCCGCTGCGCGTGGGCGTCGGCTACGAGCGTTCGGACAACAGCAAGACGGGCGCGACCGACCCGACCGCCGGCAAGTGGCGGAGCACCGACGACGGCCTGTTCAACTCGTCGATCAACGAAGGCTATGCGAGCGCGCAGTCGCAGCAGATCATCGCGACCGGCGCGACGTACGACTTCGGCCCGGCCGTGGTCGGCGTGAACTACAGCAACGTGCAGTACCGCAGCGGTGCCCAGTCGCTGTTCAGCGGTCATGCGACGTTCAACGTCGCGGGCGTGTTCACGCGCTGGAACGTGCAGCCGCAGACGCAACTGTTCGCGGGCTACAGCTACACGCGCGGCAGCGACGTCGACGGCATCGACAACCGCGCGCAGTATCACAACGTCACGCTCGGCGCGGTCTACGACCTGTCGAAGCGCACCAGCGTGTACCTGCTCGGCGCGTACCAGCATGCGTCGGGCACGACGCTCGACGCGCTCGGCCGGCCGGTGGCGGCGACCGCATCGGTGTCGGACAAGGCGAACGGCCACTCGTCCGACTCGCGGTCGCAGGCGATCGTCAGCCTCGGGCTGCGTCAGAAGTTCTGATGTCATGCGCAGCCAGTGGCCCGCATTCGATGCGGGCCACTGGCTGCGCGACGTGTACCCAATCCTGTCGTATCCGGGCGGCTCGGGCGGCACAATGCCCGACGGCCCGCACCGGAGCACATCGCCTTCACGTTCGGCCGGCGTGCGGCCGTCCCGGTTGACCTGCGGCCGTGTCTCCTTCCGCCGAATTCTCGGCACCTCCTCCGGGCTGCCTGCATCGGCAACGGCATTCCGTCGCGCATCGTCTTATTTCACTTCTTCACGATTTCCCGGCAATACGGTATGCGGCCTGCGCGTCCGGTGACGTGATGTCGCATGCGCCGGACAATATTTTTTTCTTTCATTTTAATTTCGATTTGTAATCATTGAATCGACTGGCCGGCAATGGGAATTCAATGCGAGCGAATCAGAAAAAATGACGTATTTGTATTGGGCGATTCGGAATAAAGTGCCGAAGACCACGGATCGTGAGAGCGCTGCCTGGCGGGGATCCGCGGTGCGACTTCCGGATCGGTCGATCTTCAGTCAGCCGGCGTCGCGCGGTAAAGGAACTCAATGAACAATTCGACATGCAATTGAACCGGTTTTTTAAAAAATCACCGATATTTCATACGCGGCGAATTAGAGTGTCGAACAACAATCGTCCGGGAGCATCATTCATGTTATCGAAACAAATTCGCGCGGCATTGCTTGGGTTGTGCATGACAATGCTGGCGCCGGTCAGTCACGCACAAGCGCAATACACGACGGACTGGCTCGCGAACACGTTCGGCACGCTCGCCGCGCACGTCGGCAACGGCGCGCGCTCGCTGTGGGTCGCCCCCGAGGGCGTGATCTATACGGCGTCGCGCTGGGACGAGAACGCGGGCGGCGTCGCGATCTACCAGAACGGGCAGACGCTCGGCACGATCGGCATCCATGACGAATTCCAGGGTGGCGCGATCACCGGCAACGCGAACGCGCTGTTCGTCGCGCTCGGCTACAACCGCACGTTCGGCAGCGGCTCGGTCGGCCGCTACAACCGCAGCACGAACCAGCGCGACCTGCGCATTCCGGTCAGCACGTGGACGGGCATCCAGTACGCGGACGTGATCACGGGCCTCGCGACGGCGGGCAACCTGCTGTACGTGAGCGACTTCTACGGCAACCGCGTGCGCGTCTACACGACGGACGGCGTGTGGCAGCGCGACATCGGCGTATCGGGCCCCGGCGCGCTGGCGCTCGACGCGGCCGGCAACCTGTGGGTCGCGCGCAAGAGCGCGGGCGTCGTCGCGCAGTTCAGCCCGACGGGCACGGCGATGAGCACGATCCAGATGGCGGCCCGTGCGCGGCCGGCATCGCTGTATTTCGATGCGCCGCGCGGGCAGTTGCTGGTGGGCGACGAAGGCCCCGACATGAACATCAAGATCTACGCGCTCGTGGGCCAGCCCGTGCAGCTCGGCACGTTCGGCGTGCAGGGCGGCTATCTCGACACGACGTCGGGCATCAAGGGTCAGGTCGGCGACAAGCGCTTCACGCGCGTCGCAGGCATCGGCAAGGACGCGGCCGGCAACCTGTACGTGCTGAACAACGCGTGGGGCGGTGGCTGGGATCTCGGGCGCAACGGCAGCACCGACCTGCATTCGTACAACCCGACGGGCGCGCTGCAATGGAAGCTGCAGGCGCTGAACTTCGAAGGCGCCGCCGCGCCCGATCCGGCGACCGACGGCGCGTTCTTCTACAGCGGCAACAACGTGTACACCGGCACCGCGGGCGGCACGTTCGTCGCGAACACGATCGATCCGTTCAGCTATCCGAAGGACCCGCGCCTCGACATGAACGACTACCAGCGCGGCCAGCATTTCGGCCAGCTCGCGCTGGTAAAGGGCACCCGGATGCTCGTCGCGACCGGGCAGAATCCGGGCAACTACAACCTCTATCACTTCAACAGCGCGAGCGGCTACATTGCGATTCCGGACGGCTCGATTCCCGGCAAGCCGTTCAACACGACGCTGCAGGTGACGGCCGGTTTCTCGCTCGACGACAACGGCGACGTGTGGGCCGGGCTCGATCGCACCAACAACATCTCGCACTATCCGATGACGGGTTTCGACGCGGCCGGGAAGCCGACATGGGGCAAGCCGGTGCAGATTCCGATTCCGCGCACCGTGCTGCCGCTCACGCGGATCATCTACCAGGCCGACAGCGACACGATGATCCTCGCGCAGGGCATCTCGGGCAGCTGGGACTGGACCGCGATGAACGGGCACATCGAGGTCTATCGCGGCTGGAAGGCCGGCAACACAAGTACGCCGAACGTGGCGATCAACCTGACGAGCGCGAATCCGAAATCGATGGCGGCGGCCGGCCACTACCTGTTCGTCGGCTACGTGCACACGGTGCCGAACGTCGATGTGTTCGACCTGAACACCGGCAGCCTCGTCACCACGCTGACGAACTCGAACACGTCGGCGATGGACGTCGGCAACGACGTCGACTCGATGTACGGCATCCGCGCGTACCTGCGCTCGACCGGCGAATACGTGATCACGAAGGACAACTACAACGGGTCGAGCCTCGTCGTGTATCGCTGGCGTCCGTGATGGTGCAAGCGGCGCCGCCCGGGCCGGCCCGGTCTCATGGCGCGCCGAGCACGCGGCCGTTCACCTCGCGTCCGTACATCGAGTCGGGCGTGTCGTGGAATTTTGCGCGGGTGTCCTGCACCGAGCCGGTGAAGCGCGGGTCCTGCGGGCGTTCGTGGCTGTCCATGAAGGTCGCGACGTCCCACGCTTCCTGATCGGTCAGCGTGCCGCCGAGCCCGAGCGGCATGTTGGCCTTCACGAAGCCGGCCGCGTTGCGGATGTCGCCCATCCCCGCGCCCCAGTTGAACGAGCGTGCGCCCCAGAGCGCCGGAAAGACAGGCTTGCCGCCGCTCGATTGTCCCTGGCCGTCCGCGCCGTGACACAGCGCGCAGTGCTGCGTGTAGACGGCGGCGCCGCGCGCGTAGTCGGCCTTTTGCGCGGGCGGCGGCAGTTTCGGGAAACCCTGGCCGGGCAGTTTCGCGCCGACCGGCGCGCCCTGCGCGAGCCAGTACGAATAGGTTTCGAGCGCAACGAGAATCGGATCGCCGGCCGGCGGCGCCTTGCCGTTCATGCTGTATCTGAAGCACCCCTGCAGGCGTTCGGCGAACGTGTTCACGTGGCCGTTCTTGATGCGGTAGGCCGGGTACAGCAGGTAGGCGGCCCACATCGGGCCCGAATCGGGCCGGCGACCCGCGTCGAGGTGGCAGCTCGCGCAGGTCAGCTTGTTGCCGACGTACTTGCCCGCGAGCTCGGGCGTGTGCAGGAAGATCTGCTCGCCGAGCTTCACGGTCTTGCCGAAGTCGTCGGCGGGTATCGCGGATTCGGGCGGCGGCGAGAACGACTTCGCCGTCGTCGTCGCGGGAACGGTGGCCGCGGCGGAGGCGGAAGCGGCGGCCGGGGCGTCCTGCGGCGCGGCCGCGCACGCGAGCGCGGGCAGCCAGGCCGCGCCGAGCAGCGCGGCACGCGCGCCGCGGACCAGCATCGAGCGGTCGATCATCGTTGTTCTCCGTTCGCGGTGCCGCCGCGCGCATAGTAGGCGGCCACCGCGTCGATATCGGCGTCGGACAGCTTGCCGGCAATCATCGGCATCAGCGCCATCGGGCCGGGCGCGCGCGTGCCGCGCTTCCAGCCGTTCAGCTGGCCCGCGATGTACGCGGCCGGCTGGCCGGCGAGCGGCGGAAACGCGGTGCCTACGCCGAGGCCGCCCGCGCCGTGGCATTGCGCACAGGCGGGCAGGCCCTGCGACCAGCGTCCGCGCGTCGCGAGCCACGCGCCGGTGTTCGCCGGGTCGATCGACGCGGCGTCGGAAGCGGCAATGGCGGGCGGCGCGGGCGGGCTCGCGAAGTACGCGGAGACCGCGTCGCGATCGCGCGGCGACAGCAGTTTCGCGAGCGGCTGCATGACCGGATTCTGGCGGCTGCCGTCGGCGAACGCGGCGAGTTGAGCCGAAAGATAGGCGGCATGTGTGCCGGCGAGCCGCGGAAAGCCGGCGGCCGCGTTGCCTTCGCCCTGGGCGCCGTGGCAGCCGATGCATGCAGGCACGCCCGTCGTCGTGCCCCGGGTGGCGATGGCCTTGCCGAGCGCGACGTCGTCCGCGCGCGCATTGCCGGCCAGGAGCGCTGCCGCGGCGAGCAGCAGCGGCGCGAACCGGCGTCGCGGTGTGTCGACCGAATCGTTCACGGGTCCCCTCCTTGTTGTCTGTCTTGTGGCGTGCGCAATTGCGCGGTCAGCCCGCGTCGGGCCGGTCTTGCCGTGGCGCAAGCTGCGGTGTCGGTGCCGTCGCGTCGTATCGCCCGAAGCCGTAGCGCGCGAAAATCCGGAACGCCTCGGGCGACCGGATGTACGCGAGCCACGCGCGTGCGGCTTCCGGATGCGGCGCGTGCTTCACCATCGCGCCTGCATAGATCGCCGTCGTATTGTGCGCGGCCGGAATGTCGATGTGCATCAGCGGATGCCCGACCTGTTCCTGGAATGCCGCCTCCGATTGCCACAGCACGCCGGCGTCGGCGCGCCCCTGCATCAGGAACAGCGCGGTTTCCCGATGATGGATGTGCGTGAGCTCGGCCGTGCCGGCGCGCACCTTGTCGTCGTAGACGGTGCGCGCGAGCGTATCGCCGCCGGCTTTCACGAGCGATGCGCGGATCTGCCGCGCGACGCCTTCGAACGCCGGGTTCGGCATCGCGAGCTTCACGTCGGGCCGCGCGAGATCGTTCAGCGACGCGATGTGCTTCGGATTGCCGGCGCGCACCATGATCGTCAACTGGTTGGTCACGTAGGGCACGGCCGGACCGTCGAGCGTGCCGTCCGCGATCAGTTCGTCGATCTTGCCGAGCCCGGCGAAATACGCGTCGGGCTCGACCGTCCACGTCATGTTGCCGACGGTGATCGTGCCGCCCGCGTGAATCTGCTTCACGAGCAGGCCGGGCGGGATCGTTTCCCAGTAGATGCGGCCGCGGTATTCCGGATGGTCGGTCTCGAACTGCGCGACGAGCGGCGCCATCGCGAAGAAGTAGTTGCCGCCGACGTACAGCACGAGTTTCGGCGCGGTGAGGTCGCCGTGAAAATCTGCGAGCACGTCCACCTGCGGCACCGTGAATTCGAGGCCGCGGTTCGTCGCGTCGTTGTTGCGGCCGTCCTGCCATGGCGGAAAGATGCTGTTTGAAGCATTGGCCGGGGCGGCGAGCGACAGCGCCGACGTGCAGCAGAGCGCGGCCAGCGTGGCGTGCAGCCCCATGCACCAGCGGCGTCGCAACGGAGAGCGCGTGCGGATCGGTGTCATCGGGCGCCTCATTTCGCGTAGGTGAAACCGGCGTGCTGCAGCTCGGGCAGCGTGCCGACCACTCCCGGCGTGACGATCGCGGACGGAATCACGTGGTTGGTGAGATCGGCGGCGAGGGCGTCGAGCGGGAGCTTGTCCGGATTTGCATTCGCGCGGTCGAGCCGTTCCGCGAGCTCCCAGATCGCGTTGTGGCATGCCAGGAACACGACGCCGCGCTGCTGCAGCGCGGCGATGCTGTTGTCGTGCGAGAGAACGCGCCATCAGGTAGTTCGCGATCCTTCGCGTCTTTCGATTGCGCGGGTTTCGCGGCGAGCAGCGTGTTGGTCGCGAACGCGGCGCCGGCGAATGTCGCGAGGCCGTATTTGTCCCACGCGGCCGGGTCGAACAGCGCGAGATGCGCGGCGCCGTGCGTGGCCGACACGACGAGGAAGTCCGGGTGACCAAACCCCCAGACCTGCGCGTTCAGCGCATTGCGCATCAGGTTCAGCCACGGGCCGCCGAGCTCGGTGTTGTCCCACACCTGCTTCGGGCCGCCGCGATAGCCGATCACTTCCATGAGTGCCGCGTGATCCCATTGATCGGGGCGCTCGACGATCATCGGCACCGTCTTGAAGTCGCGCCGTCTCGGTACGGCCGCGAGACGGCGGGTGAGGTCGGCGAGGCGCGTCGCATCGCCGGCCAGCAGCGTGCCGGATTCGGGTGTCGCCGCGTGCGCGGTGCGCGCGGCGCCGAGCAGCGTCGTGCCGGCCGCGAGGCCGAGTGTCTTGAGCGCGCCGCGGCGCGCATCCCGGTCGGACATCGAACTCTCCCATATCGTTTTCGTGGGGGCGTGCCGCTGCGCAGCGTCGCCGTCGCGTAGCCAGTCTAGAGGCGCGCGATCGACAGCGGAAATCGCGATATCGGATGGGAGATATTCGAGGGCGCGATGATTGGATGAAACGACAAGGCCGCGCGGTGCCGACTCATGCGGCGCCGCGCGGCCTTCGTCAGCCTTGAAAGCTCAGTGTGCGGTGCGTTCGCGCAGCACTTCCGACGGCCGGGCGTTGCGTACGAACACGCCGGCCAGCACCGCGCCCGCGAGTGCGATCGCGCCGGCCAGCACGAACGCGGACGCGAACGAGCCGCTGCGCTCGACGATGAAGCCGGTCACCGCCGGCCCGATCACGCCCGACAGGCTGCCCATGCAATGCAGGAAGCCGCTGACACCGCCGACGCGCGCCGGATGCACGACGTCCTGCACGATCGCCCAATAGATCGCACCCGTCACGTACAGGAAGAACAGCGACACGGACATCAGCGCAACCGCGCCTTGCGTCGACTGCACGGCGCCCGCGACGGCCACGCACGCGCCGGCGCCGAGCAGGCAGGTGACGAGCACGATCCGGCGCGACAGCAGCAGGTTGCCGGTGAGCCGGTACAGCGCATCCGAGATCGCGCCGCCGCACGCGAGGCCGACCGTGCCGACGAGCCAGGGCACGACGGTGGCGACGCTCATCTCCTTGATGTTCAGATGGTGCGCACGCACGAGGTAGCTCGGGAACCAGCTCAGGAAGAAGAACAGCACGTAGTTGTAGCTGAAGAACGCGGCGGCCGTCGCGAGGATGCGCGGCTGGCGCACGTAATGCGACAGCGTGTGTGCGGGCGTTGCGGGGCCGGCGGCGGCACCTGCGTGGGCGGGCGCGGCGGCGGGTGTCGCTGCGGGCGCACCCGCTGCGTCGCCGACCTGCGTGGCCGGACGGTCCGAGGTCGACATCATCCACACGACGACCCACACGAGCCCGATTGCACATACGATCCAGAACGCCGGTCGCCAGCCGAACTGCGCGGCCAGCAGGCCGACGATCGGCCCGGCGATTGCGCCGCCGAGCGGCGAGCCGGCGCTGAGCAGGCCCATCGCGGTCGCGGCGGCGTCGCGCGGCAGCCAGTTGTTGACCATCTTGTTCGCGGCCGAGCACAGCGGCCCTTCGGCCATGCCGAACAGCAGCCGCACGATCAGCAGGCTCACGAAGCCGACGGTGAGCGCGGTCATTCCGCAGAACACCGACCACAGCCCGACCGACAGCACGTATACGAGCTTCGGCCCGAGCCGGTCGGACGCGAGCCCGCCGATGAAATTGAACAGCGCGTAGCCGATGAAGAACGTGCTGAAGACGAGGCCCATCTGCGCGGCGTCGATGCCGAGATCGGTCTGCACGATCGGCGCGACGATCGACAGCGCGACGCGGTCGAGATAGTTGATGCCATACACCAGGAACAGCAGGAATACCGTGAACCACGCCTGCGACTTCTGCTTCATGTCCGTCTCCTTCGTGCCGGTGGGCCGGCTGTCATGGTTGTCTTGTCGATCGTTTGCCGCGTCGGCATGTGCGTCGGCGGGCAGGGCACTGCGCGGTTCGCTCAGGAGTCCCGCGAACCGGGGTAAGCGGTCGTTCAGCGCGCGTACAACGGTGCGAGCAGCCCATCGGTGCCGCTCGCGCGAAGCGTCGCGAGATGGGCACCGATGCGCGTGATCACTGCATCAGGCCATGCCGCCGAACCGGCGAGCGCGAGGCTGCCGAGGGCAGCCCGAACCGCGCAGGTGGCATCGCCGGCTGCCGACAGCGCCGCGCCGAGTGCGGCCGCGCCCGGATCGCCGACCGCGAGCGCGCGGCCCGATTCGTCGCGCGCGTTGGCGAGGTAGTGCAGCCAGAGCGCGAGCGCGCGTTCCAGATAGGGCCGCTCGACGCCGGCCCGCGCGCTTTCGGCGAGCGCGGGAAGCCAGCGCAGCGGCACCTTCTGCGTGCCGTCCATCGCGATCTGTTCGGTGCGATGCGCGAGCGTCGGATTGCGGAAGCGCTGCACGAGCGTCGCGCAATAGCCGTGCGCGTCGTATCCGGACGGCACGTCGACGGTCGCGAGCAGGTCGCGCGTCATCACGCCGTCGACGAGCGCCGCGATCGCCGGATCGGCCATCGCGTCGGACACCGTCGCGCGGCCGCGCAACTGTCCCGCATACGCGATCGCCGAATGCGAGCCGTTCAGCAGCCGCAGCTTCATCGTTTCGTAGGGCCGCACGTCGCCGACGAGGTGCGCGCCGGCGTCTTCCCAGCGCGGGCGCGGGCCGGCGAAGCGATCCTCGATCACCCATTGCGAGAACGGCTCGCAGACGATCGCAGCCGCATCGCGCGCGCCGAGATGGGCGTGCGCCCAGTCGAGCGATTCGGGCGTCGCGGCCGGCACGATCCGGTCGACCATGCTGTTCGGGAATGCGACGTCGTCGCGGATGCGCCGCGCGAGCGCGCCGTCGATGCGTTCCGCGTAGTCGATCAGCAGCGCGCGCAGCGTGTCGCCGTTCGACGTCATGTTGTCGCAGCAGACGACGGTCAGCGGCGCATGGGCCGGCCGCAGGCGCAGGCCGGCCGCGATCACGCCGAGCGCGGTGCGCGGCGTGCCGGGCGTCGCGAGATCCTGCCGGATCGCGGGATCGTCGGTATCGAGACCGCCGCCGGGGCGGCGGCAATAGCCTTTCTCGGTGACGGTCAGGCTGACGATCGACACGGCCGGATCGGCGATCAGCGCCAGTAGCGCGGGCAGCGATTCGGGCGCGAACAGCGCGTCGTGCACCGCACCAACGATGCGCGCGCGCGCGCCTTGGCCATCGCGTTCGATCACCGTGTACAGGTGATCCTGCGCGGCGAGCAGGTCGACGGTATGGCGCCGCCGCAGTTCGACGCCGACGATGCCCCAGCGCAGGTCGCCCTGTTCGAGCACCGTTTCCGTATGCAGCGCCTGGTGCGCGCGATGGAACGCGCCGAGGCCGAGATGGACGATACCCGTGCGAACCGCCTGCCGGTCATAACCGGGACGGCCTGTGCCGGGCGGCGCGGTGCGCAGAAAATCGGGGGCAGATAACATGACGGTCGGTAACGGTTTGTACCATGGTAGATACGGCAATGCATGCAGGTTATTTCGAGTTTTACGGCGAAGTTATCGGTGTAAACGCTAGATCGCCTGAAATGGGCTGCTTATGTACCATGGTAGCTATCGATATCAAGTCGGATCCATCGCAACCATGAGCGAAACGGCAGCACTGGAAGAAGCGGACGTCGTGGTCACGGCGTTGCAGGGGTTCTCGCTGGACGAGAGCCGGTCGTATACGGAGCAGGTGCATGCGCTGCTGCGCCACGCGATCGTGCGCGGTGCGCTGCCGCCGCGCACCGCGCTGTCGGAGGCGGTGATCTCCACGACGATCAAGGTCAGCCGCACGCCGGTGCGCGAAGCGTTCGCGCAGCTCGCCGACGAGCGGCTCGTGCAGATCATCCGGAAGGTCGGCACGCTGGTCGCGCCGATTCCGGTGTCGATCCTCGAGGAAGGGCGCTTCGCGCGCAGCACGCTCGAATGCGCGAACCATGTCGAGCTCGCGCAGAAGATCACGCCGGCGCAGCTCGCGGAGCTGTCGCGGATCATCGACGCGCAGCGCGAGGCGGTCGCCGCGGGCGACGTCGAAGCGTTCTTCGATCTCGACGAGGCAATGCACGGCCGGATGTTCGCGTTCGCGGGCCGGCCGCACGTGTGGGAAATGCTGCAGCCGATGAAGCGTCAGTTCGACCGTGTGCGCTGGCTGCTGCTCGACCGTGTCGAGGATCACGCGCGCCGCGCGCTGCAGGAACACGAACAGATCCTTGCGCACATCGCGTCGCGCAACATGGCGCTGCTCGGCGCATCGGTCGCGGCGCACGTCGACCGGATCGGCTCGCATCTGCCGGAAGTGCGCAGCCGCGCGCCTCATTACTTTGTCGACTGAAACGCCCGCTGGAGGAGCGCAGTGAAAATCGAACGCTTGCAGACCATCGTCACGTGTCCGGGCCGGAATTTCGTGACGGTGAAGATCGTGACCGACGAAGGCGTCTACGGCCTCGGCGACGCGACGCTCAACGGGCGTGAGCTCGCGGTGCGCGCGTACCTGGAAGACCACGTGTTTCCGTGCCTCGTCGGACGCGACCCGCGCAACATCGAGGACATCTGGCAATACCTGTATCGCGGCGCGTACTGGCGGCGCGGGCCCGTGACGATGACGGCGATTGCCGCGATCGACATGGCGCTGTGGGACATCCTGGGCAAGCTCGCGGGCATGCCCGTCTATCAGCTGCTCGGCGGCAAGAGCCGCGACGGCCTGATGGTATACGGCCACGCGAACGGGCGCGATCACGAGGAAGCAGTCGACGCGGTGCGCGCGCACGTCGAGGCCGGCTACCGCGCGATCCGCGTGCAGTCGGGCGTGCCGGGGCTCGACAAGGTGTACGGTGTCGGCAAGACGGCAGGCGCGTACGAGCCCGCCGAGAAGGGGCTGCCGCCCGAGGAGCCGTGGGACACCGCGCTCTACCTGCGCCACACGCCGGAACTGTTCCGCAAGGTGCGCGACGCGGTCGGCGATGCGCCGCACCTGCTCCACGACGCACATCACCGGCTCACGCCGATCGAGGCCGCGCGGCTCGGTCGCGATCTCGAGCCGCATCGCCTGTTCTGGCTCGAGGACGCGACACCCGCGGAGAACCAGGACGCGTTTCGCCTGATCCGCCAGCACACGACGACGCCGCTCGCGGTCGGCGAGGTATTCAACTCGATCTGGGATTGCAAGGACCTGATCCGCGACCAGCTGATCGACTACATCCGCGCGACCATCGTGCACGCGGGCGGCATCACGCACGTACGGCGCATCGCCGACTACGCGGCGATGTACCAGGTGCGCACCGGTTTCCACGGCGCGACCGACCTGTCGCCCGTCTGCATGGCGGCGGCCGTGAACTTCGGGCTGTGGGCGCCGAACTTCGGCATCCAGGAACTGATGCCGCACAGCGCGCTGACCGACGAAGTGTTTCCGCACAGCTACCGCTTCGAGGACGGCTATCTCGTGATGGACGACGTGCCGGGCCTCGGCGTCGACATCGACGAGACGCTGGCCGCGAAATATCCATACGAGCGCGCGTACCTGCCGGTCGCCCGGTTGCGCGACGGATCGATGTGGAATTGGTGAGCGCCGAAGACCGGAAGGAGAGAACCGAAATGTTGAGCGTCGTTGTCGATCGTCCGAACAGCATGGGCGTGCGAGAGGTGCCGCTGCCCGCGGCAGCCGCAGGAGAAGTGCGCGTGAAGGTGCGCTATGCGGGCATCTGCGGGTCGGACCTGCACATCTTTCACGGCAAGAATCCGTTCGTGTCGTATCCGCGCATCATCGGCCACGAGTTCGTCGGCACAATCGAGTCGGTCGGCGCGGGCGTCGACGCCGCGCGGCTCGGCGAGACCGTCGCGGTCGATCCGGTGATCAGCTGCGGGCATTGCCACGCGTGCACGATCGGCCGGCGCAACGTCTGCCGGCACCTGACCGTGCTCGGCGTGCATCGCGACGGCGGCTTCAGCCAGTACACGTGTGTGCCGGCCGGCAATGCGTACCGGATTCCGGACGCGATCGCCGAACCCTGCGCGGCGATCGTCGAGCCGTTCGCGGTGGCCGCGAACGCGACGTCGCGCACCGGCGTGCTGCCGGGCGACGTCGCGTTGATCTATGGCGCCGGCACGGTCGGGCTGACGATCCTGCAGGTGCTCAAGCGCGTGTATGGCATTCGCGCATTCATTACCGACCGGCTCGACGCACGGCTTCAGCTCGCGCGCAAGTGCGGCGCGGCCGAGGACGAAATCATCGACACGAGCGTCGAGTCGTTGCCCGACGCGCTGGAAAAGCGCGGTGTCGACGGCGGCCCGACGCTGATCTTCGATGCGGTCTGCCATCCGTCGATTCTCGAGGAGGCCGTGCGGATCGCCGCGCCGGCCGGCCGGATCGGCGTGCTCGGGTTTTCGTCGGAGCCGTCGGCGATCGTGCAGGCGGAGCTGACGAAGAAGGAGTTGACGCTCGCGGCATCGCGGCTGAACTGCGCGATGTTCCCGCAGGTGATCGACTGGATTGCCCGCGGGCTGATCCAGCCGGAGCACATCGTTACGCACAAGGTGGGCTTTCGCGACGTCGCGCAGGCGTTCGAGATGGCCGAGCGCAATCCCGAGAAAAGCTGCAAGATCCTGCTCGATTTCGCGGGCGGCTGAGATCGGCTCGTGTCGCCGGCCGGGGCGCGCGGCACGGCCCCGGCCCCGGCCACCCGGCGCGAAGATGCGTCAGAACGACACCGTCGTCGTCAGCGTGACGAGCCGCGGCTCGCCGACCGCGACGATCAGGTTGCTGTTGCTCGACGGATAGTAGGTCTTGTCGAGCAGGTTCTTCACGTTGAGCTGGATGCGCGTCGGGAACTTGCCGATCGTCGTTTCGTAGGCCGCGAACGCATCGACGGTCACGTAGCCGGGCAGCGTGAAGCTGTTCGCGGTGTCGCCGGGCCGTGCGCCGACGAGCCGCGCGCCGCCGCCGAAGCGCCAGCGCCCCGGGAGGTTCGCGATCGCCGTGTCGTACACCGCGAACAGGCTGCCGGTGTGGCGCGCGACGTTGACGAGCGGCGTGTTGCTGTCGCGGTCGTACGCGTTCGTGTACGCATAGCTGCCGATCAGGCTCAGGTGCCGCGTGAGCTGCCCGGCGACGTCGAGTTCGATGCCGCGCGAGCGCGCGGTGCCGATCGTCGACGTGATGTCGTTGACCGTGACCGCGACGTTGCGCTTGTCGATCTGATAGGCCGCGAGCGTGCCGGTGATGCCCGGCTTCAGGCTGAACTTCAGGCCGGCTTCCAGCACGCGGCCGAATTCCGGCGCGAGCGGCGCGGCCACGTTAGACGCGACGTTCGGCTTGAACGAACGGCTCACGTTTGCATACGCGGTCAGCGACGGCGTGAGCGCATACGCGAGCCCGAACTGCGGCAGCCACACGTTGCCGCGCGAGCGGTCGGCGAACACGAACGGCCGCCCCATTCCCGATTCCTGCTGCCAGTCCTCCCAGCGCAGCCCGCCGACCGCGGTGAGCCGGTCGGTGATCTTCACCGAGTCCTGCACGATCATCGAGTACGTGTGGACCTTCGAGAGCGAATCGCTCTGCTTCGTGCTCACCGTGCCGCCGGGCGCGAGCAGGCCGTAGACGGGATCGTAGAGATCGAAGCCCTTTGTCGCGGTGCCGCGGATCGTGTCGCCGCGGAAGCTGCGCTGCCGCTCGTATTCGCCGCCGACATAGAGCGCGTGGCTCATCCCCGCGAGCGTCAGGTTGCCGAGCAGGCCGAGCGTCGCGATCTGGTCGGAGTCGTTGCGTCCGAGGTTCGCGTCGGACGAGCGCGACAGCGCGCCGGTCGTGCTGTTGAACGCGGTCGCGCGGGCGATGTATTGATCGTAGCGGTCGCGGCCCCAGCCGTAGGTTGCGCGCACGCGCCATGCGTCGGAGAAGCGGTGCTCGACGCGCGCGCGCAGCGTTTCCTGGATGCCACCGCTTTGCGCCCACGCTTCCTCGTAGCGGCGATAGCGCAGCGCATCGTCGGGGCGGCCGTTCACGAGCACCGTGCCGCGATCGAACGGCATCGTGTAGTCGACGTACTGGTAGTTGACGTCGATCGACGTGTTCGCGTCGTGCCACGACAGCGCGGGCGCGATCAGCGCATTGCGCTCGCGGCCGAAGCTGCGCCAGTAGCGGCTCGTGTCGTATTCGCCGGTGAGCCGGAACGCGAGCGTGCCGCCCGCGACCTGGCCCGGCTTGCCGAGCGGGCCGGTCAGGTCGAACTGCGCGCTGCTGCCGCCGTGGCTCGTGCGCGAGGCCGAAATCGAGCCGCCGAACGTGTCCTCCGGCTTGCGCGTGACGAGGTTGATCACGCCGCCCGGGTCCTGCATCCCGTACAGCAGCGAAGCCGGGCCCTTCAGCACTTCGACGCGGTCGATCGTCGCGAGGTAGCTGTGCAGCACCGGCGTGCGCACGCCGTCGACGAGCACGGAGCCGTCGTTGTTCGAGCCGAAGCCGCGCTTGATGAACGCGTCGCGCGTGCCGCCGAGCGTGTTGGTCTGCGTGACGCCGCTGATGTTGCCGAGCACGTCGTCGAGCGAGCGCGCCTGCTGGTCCTGCATCACGCTGCTGCTGACCACGGCGACCGATTGCGGAATCTCCTTGAGCGGACGATCGTCGCCGCCGGCGACGCTGCTCGTGCGCGGCTGGTAGCCGACGGTCGGATCGACGGCTGACGATGCGCTGACGCTGATCGTCGGCAGTTCGCGTTCGGGGCGCGCGGGCGTCGACGAGGGCGAGGACGTGGCCGCCGAAGCCGTGGCGGCAGGTTCGGCATCCGCATGCGCGCCGCTTGCGACGCAAAGCGTGATCAGGGCAGGCAGGCTCGCGCGCCACGGACGAAGCGTCCGGGCGCGGTGGGGCGTTCGGCGGGATGGCATGAATCGATGAATGGGCGGAGTGCTAAGGACGATGACGCGGACCGCAGCGCCTTTGCTGCGTCGCGCGGAGGATGCGCATGATATACGTAATGAGAATCGTTTGCAATTGTGAAGAGGCCGATTCGGACCGGGCATCGCGATTGCCGGGCCGCCGGCCGTCTGCTACCGTAGCGCCCAAAAACAGACGCAGTGAAATTCAATGAGAGCCGGGGGCCGCACCATGTCATCTTCCTGTCACGTCGCGTGCCGCGCGACGTCGCGCACCGCAGTCGACCATGCGGGTGCTGAAGTGATCGCAGCCGTGTTCCACGATTCGAACGATTGACGCAACGGCCGCACGATCATGCTCGGGTGTTTCGCCGGGCAGCCGGCGAAGCGCCGCGATCGATTACTTCAACCACCACGCTTGACGGGAGACCACCCAATGAAAAAGAGTTCCGCGCCGTTCATGACGGCCGCGCTGGCTGCCTGCGCGATGCTGGCGGGCGTTCACCAGAGCGGCTACGCCGCGCCGGCCGCCGAGCCCGCGATCGACGCGCATTACGCCACCGTGATCGAGGCCTACACGCAGGACATGGCCGCCGCGAAGACGAAATACGACGGCAGGCGCCTCGCGTTCGTCGGCGCGGTGATGCGGATGGGCAGCGACCCGGGCGGCACGTACTTCGGTGCATTGACGGCCGACGGCGAGCAGTTCGACACGCATTTCGACGCGGCCGACCAGGCCGCGTTGAAACTGAAATTCCCGGGCGGCGAGATCAAGCCGTTCACGGCGTCCGCGAATTTCCGCTTCAGCTGCGTGAACGAAGGTTATATCGACGCGCCGGTGCTGCCGGGGCTGAAGCTGTCGCATTGCCGGCTCGCCGATTGATCGAGGTGCGGTGTCCGGCGTTCAGAACTTCTGCTGGATGCCGGCCATCACGCCGAGCTGATTCATCCCGGTGCCGACCGTCCCGCCGGCCGCGACCGCGTTCGCGGCCAGCGCGCTGTTGAACATGTAGCCCACCGACGTATAGACGGTCGTCCGCTTCGACAGGAAATAGTTCGCGCGCCCGACCACCAGCGTCGCGTTCGTGCCTTCCTTGTTTTCGCGGCGTTGCAGGTAGCGCACGCCCTGCAGGTCGAGCGCGAGGTAGGGCGTCGCGTAGTACGTGCCGCCCGCGAACACGATGTCGGCCTGCAGGTGCTCGGCCGCCGCGAGGTTGCGGCGGATCCACCCGGCGCCGAGTTTCGCGGGGCCGATCTTCACGTAGCCCGCGACGATGTCGCGCGTGTCGGTGTAGGCCGGATTGTTCAGCGGCGCGAGCGCGCCGCCGCCGCCGCGCATCACGTCGTGCGACGCGGCCAGCCCGAAATTGCTCGCGTCATACGCGAGCATCGCCGTGTATTGGCGGCACGCGACGATGTCGCCGGGCACCTGTCCGGCGCAGCCCGTCGCCGACGGCCCCGCCGGCCCGGCCGCGTCGCGGCCGAAGCTGTAGGTCGCGCCGAGCGTCACGCCGTGGAACGTGCCCTTGTAGCCGATCGCATTGTCGCTGCGCGCGTTCGGCAGATACGAGTCGAAATCCGCCATCGAATGAATCGACGGGCCGATCACGTCGGCATTGGTCAGCACGATCATCGACATGTTCATCTGACGGCCGAGGGTCAGCGCGCCGAACGGGCTGTTTACGCCCACGTTGGCCTGCCGCCCGAACAGGCGCCCGCCGTAGTTCAGCGCGCCGGTGCCGGGCTGGAAGCCGTTTTCGAGCACGAAGAAGGCCTGGTAGCCGCCGCCGAGATCCTCCGTGCCTCTCAGGCCCCAGCGTGACGGCACTTCGCCGGTCAGCGTCGGCATCCCGGTGAACGATCCGCCGCGCGCGGCGTTGTTGTAGTAGGACACGCCGGTATCGATGATCCCGTACAGCGTGACGCTGCTTTGCGCACAGGCCGGTCCGGCCAGCGCCATCGCCGTCGCGAGTGCGACGCCCAGTTTCGTTTTCATGGCTGTCTCCAAACAGTATGTAGATATACTTATCGATTTTCTTATTGACCCGGACCTGCCCGGGATGCCGACGGGTATCGGCAGGACTGCGGGTGTCGCGTGTTACGAGATCGCCGGATCGCGTTGCCGGTGCGGCGCCGCGACACGCGCGCCCGCCACGGCGACGGCGATCGCCGCGCCGGCCATCGGCACGAGGAACGCGAAATAGAGATGGGGCACGGACCAGCCGTCGTCCAGCAGCGCACCGACCGTCATTGGCGACAGGATCGCGCCGAGGCGTCCGATGCCGACCGCGAGACCGATGCCGGTCGTGCGGATCTCGGCGGGATAGGGCGTCGGCGACAGCGCGTACATGCCGGCCACGCACGCGTTGATCACGGCGCCGAGGAATACCGCGACGGTCATCCCGATGCCGAGCGAGCCGGTGTTCGCGCCGAACGCGACCATCAGTGCGCCACCCAGCAACAGCGTCGCGCCCAGCAGGCTGCGCAGGCCGAACCGGGTCGACAGCAGGCTGAACAGCGACGCGCCCGCGATGCCGCCGAGGTTGAGCAGCACGCCGCCGGTCACACCCTGCGAGGCCGACAGGCCGGCCTGGACCAGCAACTTCGGCGTCCAGCTCACGACGAAATAGAAGCTGCCCATCACGAGGAAGAATGCGATCCACAGCGCGATCGTGCGACGCGTGAGCGGCGCGCGCAGCACGGCTGTCCAACTTGACGCGGGGCTCGCCGTGTCGATGGATGCGCTCGCGGTCGGCAGCGCATTGATCGGCGCGCGCTTCATTCTCGCGAGGATGCGGTTGATTTTCTGCAGCGCGTCGTCCGGACGCCGCGCCAGCAGGAAGTCGAGCGATTCCGGCAGCAGTGCGAGCACCATCGGGATCGCCATCAAGGTCAGGATGCCGCCGAACGCGAACACGCTGCGCCATCCCCATACCGACAGCAGGTAACCGGCGATGACGCCGCCCGCGGTGGCACCGATCGCGTAGCCGGTCGACTGCATGCCGATCGCGGCGCTGCGCCATTTGTTCGATGCGTACTCGCCGCTGATGACGGTCAGGCTTGCGAGCATCCCGCCGATGCCGAGGCCCGTATAGGCACGCGCGACGGCGAGTTGCAACGTGCTGTGCGTGGCCGCACAGGCCAGCATGCCGGTCGAGATCACGGCGAGGCAGAGCAGGATGATGCGGCGGCGGCCGACGCGGTCGGCCAGCGGGGCGATCAGCACCGAGCCGATCCCCATGCCGGCCAGCCCGGCGCTCAGCAGCAGGCCGATTTCCTTGCCGCTCAGTTTCCATTCGGCCGCCAGGTGCGGCGCGGCAAACGCGATGGCCAGCACGTCGAAGCCGTCCAGCATGTTCAGCACGACGCAGGCCGTGACCGCCATCGTCTGGAACGCGCTCATCGGGGACGCGTCGATCGTATTGCGGATATTTTCGCTCACGTCAAAGATCCTTGATAAAAATAGTATGACTAATCGAATGGGATGAAATCGAAGCCGGCAGCGGCGAATGGGACGAAAGCGAATGCGTGGGTTGGCGGGCAACCCGGGGAACGCCCGTCGCGGCCGGCTCGCGTCGTTCGCGCGTCGGCGCGAGGGTTACGCGGGGTCGGGCTGTAGCAGCAGCCGCTCGATCACGCGCCGCGCGCGATTGGGGCCGGCGTCGACGTGAATGTCGATCTGGCGGCCGTCCGGAAACCGCAACTGATTGCGGTATTGCGCTTCGATCACGGTCTTGTCTTCATCGAACGTCGCCGCGGATTGCTCGATGACCGTTCGCGCGATGCGTTCGACGTCGTGTTGCGGATTGGTCGCGACGGTCCAGAAGTAGTGCGTCGTCGTTTCCGACTCGGGCGTGATGCCGTGGAAGCCGCGCATGTGAAAACCGCCGCGCGCCGGGTCGTGAAGGTCGCCGGTGCCGGCGTCCATCGCGCCGGTCCAGATCCGGATATGCGACACGTGGAATTCGATTTCCTGCCAGCGGTCGACGCGGCCCGTGAACGGCCACGCGGCCGTGTAGGTCGGCGGCGGGTCGGACGCCGGCATCCGGCGGACCAGCGTCACCGTGTCGCCGTCGCTGCTGACGCGGGTTTCCGCGCCCATATGCAGCGGCGCGTTACCGCCGATCGTTTTCAGATGAACGTAGCCGAGGTGGCTCAGGTCCATCAGGTTGTCGTGAATCAGCTGATACGGCGCGTCGTAATGGTAGTGGCCGCCGCCGAACCGGTATTGCGGATCCGTGTGGAACGCATAGCGCGGCGGCGCGCAAGTCGGTTGGGCGTGCGCGTCGGCGCCGATCCAGATCCATACGATCGCGTCCTGCTCCTGCACCGGATACGACGCCACGCACGCCTTCGCCGGAATGCGTTCCTGCCCGGGAATCTCCACGCAGGTGCCGCCGCGGTCGAACAGCAGCCCGTGATAGCCGCAGCGCAGGCCGCGCGCTTCGAGCGAGCCGCACGACAGCGGCAGCGACTTGTGGCAGCAGCGATCCTCCAGCGCGCCGACTTCCCCGGACGGCAACCGGAACAGGACGACCGGGCGGCCAAGCAGCGTGCGGGCGACGGGGCGGTCCGTCAGTTCGGATGACAGCGCGGCGACCCACCATCGATCGACCGGGAATTGAGCAGTACTGATGGGGGCCTGGGCAGGTCGTTCCATTGATCGTCTCCAGTTTTGTGGTTGGCCGCCGCGTATCGGGCGGTCCGTCTACAGATCGAGGACCAGCAGGTCGCTTCGCGATCGGGAGCAGCACGGCATGAACTGGTCGCCGGCCGCTTGTTCCGCTTCCGTCAGATACGAATCGCGATGATCGGGCTCGCCTTCGAGCACGCGCGTCATGCAGGTGCCGCATACGCCTTGTTCGCACGACGTCAGCACGTCGATGCCGTTGGCCGCCAGCGCCGCGATGACCGTGCATTCGGCTGGCACGTCGATCACCTTGCCGCTGCTCGCGATCCGGACCTGGAACGCGCGATCCGCGCCGGACGACGCAACCGCGCCGCCGAAGAACTCGTAGTGCAGCCGCGCTTCGGCCCAGTTGCGCTCGCGCGCGGCGTTCAGCACCGCATCCATGAAGCCGCGCGGGCCGCATACGTACAGGTGCGTGCCGTCCGGCGCGGCGGCGAGCACCGCGGCGAGGTCGAAGCGTTGCGCGGGGGCGCCGTCGTCGACGTGGAAGCGGACGCGGTCATGGAACCCGGCGGCGTTGATCCGCTCGACGAAGGCCATGCGATCGGTCGAACGCGCGCAGTAGTGCATGTCGAACGGCAGGCCGGACGAGAACAGCCGTTCCGCCATGCTGAGGATCGGCGTCACGCCGATTCCGCCGGCGAGCAACAGGTGGTGCGGGGCGTCGGGCGCGAGCGGGAATTGATTGCGCGGCATGCCGATCCGCACGGTGTCGCCTTGCCGGACTTCGTCGTGAATCGCGCGCGACCCGCCGCGGCCCTCGGCATCGCGCAGCACCGCGATCTGGTAGCGATCGCCGTGCTCCGGGTGGTTGCACAGCGAGTACTGGCGCACGAGCCCGCCCGGCAGATGCACGTCGATATGGGCGCCGGCGTCGAAGCGTGGCAGGGGCGAACCGTCATCGCTGACGAATTCGAAGCCGCAGATGTCGCGCGCTTCCTGCCACTTGCGGGCCACGCGGACCGTCAGCGTCGCGGCGCTCATGACGCCTCCTTGATCTGCGCGACCGGAATCACGGGCCGCTGCGGGCTCGCCGCACTTTCTTCGGCGAGCAGCCGCTCGATCACCTTGCGCGACAGCACGCCGCCGGCGTCGATGTTGAGCTTGAGCAGCTTGCGCTCCGGCCACTGCTCGAGGTTGAGCTGCTGGCGCTCGAGCATCTCGAGATCCTCGGCGAAGATCTTGCCCTGGCCTTCGCGAATCTCGGCGGTCAGCGCGTGATCGTCGGGCCGGAAGTTGCGCGCCATCCCCCAGAAGTACCAGATCGAGCTGTCCGTCTCCGGTGTGATGAAGTCGACCACGATCGACGATGCCTTCAGCTCCGCCGGCGCGTCGTAGCCGCCGTGGCCCGCATGCGCGACGCCCACTTCGATCATCACGTGGCTCGGCGGCGTGAAGCGGCAGATCTGCCAGCGGTCGACCGGCATGTCGTCGGCGAGGCCGTTGCCGCGCAGCGCCATCCGCCAGAACGGCGGCGGCATCACGTTCTCCATGAAGCGGCTGGTGACGACTTCGTCGCCATTGCTGGTGGTCTTCGGCGCGGCTTCGTCGATTTCCTTCTGGCCGATGCTCGTCGCATGCACGTAGGTCTCGTGCGTGAGGTCCATCAGGTTGTCGATCATCAGCCGGTAGTCGCAACGGATGTGATACAGGCCGCCGCCGTGCGCCCAGGCCGGATCTTCGGCCCATTGCAGCGCGGGCAGCCTGGCGGGATCGGCTTCGGACGCGTCGCCCGGCCAGACCCACACGAATCCGTACCGTTCGACCACCGGGAAGCTGCGGATCGGCGGGAAGCCGCCGACGCGCTGGCCCGGCATGCCGGCCGTCTTGCCGTTGCAGCCCATTTCGAGCCCGTGATAGCCGCACACGAGCACGCCGTCACGCACGAAGCCCAGCGACAGCGGCGCACCGCGGTGCGGGCAGAAATCCTCGAGCGCGGCGACCCGGCCGTCCGCCGCGCGGTAGAACACCATCGATTCGTTGCAAATCTTGCGTCCCAGCGGCTTGCCGTCGATCTCGTCGGGCGTGCAGGCCACATACCAAGCGTTCTTGAGAAACACGTTGTTCGTCTCCTTCAGGGCGGTGCCGCCGGTACGCGGCAACTCGTCATTCAGTGTACTGAATGTGATTCAGTGTACTCATTGAGATTGGCTGGAGCAAGGCGAGCGGTATACTGGTTTTCCCGGGAAATGGCGCGAGGCAGCGCCATGCCGTCGGCGCACGCAACGGCGTGCGCCGCCTATGTCATCGACTCATTCATGGAAAAAACGAATCCCGCCGACGCGCCGGTTTTCCCGCTCGACCTGTACGACGAGCCCGGGCACCTGATCCGGCGCGCGCACCAGATCGCGGTCGCGATGTTCTACGAGAAGCTGGGCCGGGACGTGACGCCGGTGCAGTACGCGGTCCTGCGGATGCTTTACGAGTGCCCGGGGCTCGATCAGGTGACGCTCGCGCAGCGGGTGGCGCTCGACACGTCGACCACTGCCGATCTCGCGGTCCGGCTCGAGGCGAAAGGATTGATCGTCCGCGAAGTGCTGCCGCGGCGTCAGCGGCGCCTGCTGCTGACGCCGGCCGGCGTCGAGCTGCTCACGCACCTGATTCCGTCGGTGAAGGAGCTGCGCGCCGGCCTGTTCGACGGCATGGGCGAGGACGATTCGCAGGAACTGATGCGCCTGTTGCGCAAGTTCGTCCATCTGAATAACGAGCAGAGTCGCGCGCCGCTGCGGGTCGGCGAAGAGTCGTAGCGCTTGGACTCGGCTCGATGGAGCGGGTGATGCGGCAAGGCGCCAGGCGCGCCGCACCGCCTGCCGGCGTCACGGGCGTGACGCTTCGCCTTCCAGCCGCCGCACCGCTTCCGCGACTTCGTTCCTGAAGCGCACCAGCGCCGCCTGCTCCGGCGCGGGCGGCTGCACGGCCGCCCACAGCATGTCGATCAGCTGCGTGGCCGTCGTTTCCGTATCGAGCTTGCGGTGCCCGAGGATCGCATCCCACAGCACGTGCTCGATCGGCCCGAACACCATCGAGCGCAGCAGGCTCAGCGGCATGTCGCGGCGCACCTGCCCGGCCGCCTGGCCGCGCGCGAGCACGTCCATCAGCGGCGCCGTGTAGCGGCGCTGCAGCGCGGTGAGCTCGTCGCTCAGCGCATGCTGCTTCGCACGCCCCTCCGACAGCACCAGCGCGCACAGCCCCGTGCCGTTCACCAGCATCAGCCGCAGGTGCGTGCGCACGATGAACGCGAACTGCTGCTGCACCGACGCCTCCAGCGGCATCCCGTGCTCGAACGCGGCAATGATTTCGTCATACCAGTCGGCGATCACACGCGCGCACAGCTCGCGCTTGCCGCGGAAGTAGCTGAACACCGTCGCCTCCGACACGCCGACGCGCTGCGCGATCTCGGCGGCCGTCGCATGCTCGTAGCCCTTTTCGGCGAACACTTCACGGCCGGCGCGCAGGATGTCCTGCACGCGCTGCTGGGACTTGCGCCCGGCGGGGGCGCGCGACGGCTCGGCGCGATCGGCTTTGGCGGTGGCGGTCATGGTGTCGGCGGTAGCGGCTGTCATCTCGCAATGATATCTGAGTGTCACTCAAAAAACTATTGACGGCAAGCCGGACGAGGCGCGAAACTGTGCAAAATTTCCGCTGTATTGGCTTAATGAATCGACGCATTGATCCGATTTGAGCGAAACTCAGAAATCGGCGCGTGCGACCCACTTTCTGGAGACGGAGGAGACATGATCAACCTGCCCGGTGTGCAATTCATGCTCGGTGAAGACATCGAGATGCTGCGCGACGCCGTCGCGACGTTCGCGGCGAAGGAAATCACGCCGCGCGCGGCGGAGGTCGACCGCACCGACCAGTTTCCGATGGATCTGTGGAAGAAGTTCGGCGATCTCGGCGTGCTCGGCATGACGGTGGCCGAGGAGTACGGCGGCGCGAACATGGGCTACACCGCGCACATGGTCGCGATGGAGGAGATCTCGCGCGCATCGGCATCGATCGGCCTGTCGTACGGCGCGCACTCGAACCTGTGCGTGAACCAGATCCACCGCAACGGCACCGACGCGCAAAAGCAGAAGTACCTGCCGAAGCTCGTGTCGGGCGAACACATCGGCGCGCTCGCGATGAGCGAGCCGAACGCGGGCTCCGACGTCGTCAGCATGAAGCTGCGCGCGGACAAGCGCGGCGACCGTTACGTGCTCAACGGCACGAAGATGTGGATCACCAACGGCCCCGACTGCGACACGCTCGTCGTCTACGCGAAGACGGATATCGACGCCGGCCCGCGCGGCATCACCGCATTCATCGTCGAGAAGGGGATGAAGGGCTTCTCGGTCGCACAGAAGCTCGACAAGCTCGGCATGCGCGGGTCGCACACGGGCGAACTCGTGTTCCAGGACGTCGAGGTGCCGGAGGAGAACATCCTCGGCCAGCTCAACGGCGGCGTGAAGGTGCTGATGAGCGGCCTCGACTACGAACGCGCGGTGCTGTCGGGCGGCCCGACGGGCATCATGGCCGCGTGTCTCGACGCGGTGGTGCCGTATATCCACGACCGCAAGCAGTTCGGCCAGTCGATCGGCGAATTCCAGCTGATCCAGGGCAAGGTCGCCGACATGTACACCACGTTCCAGGCGTGCCGCGCGTACCTGTACGCGGTCGGCCGCCATCTCGACTCGGCGGGCAGCGACCACATCCGCCAGGTGCGCAAGGACTGCGCGGGCGTGATCCTCTACACGGCCGAGAAGGCAACGTGGATGGCCGGCGAGGCGATCCAGATCCTCGGCGGCAACGGCTACATCAACGAATACCCGGTCGGCCGTCTGTGGCGCGATGCGAAGCTCTACGAGATCGGCGCCGGCACGAGCGAGATCCGCCGGATGCTGATCGGCCGCGAGCTGTTCGCGGAAACGATGTAACGCCCCACGTCACGCGAACGGAGCCCCGTCGATGCCGATCATCGAATCGAAACTGAACCCGCGTTCGGAAGAATTCCGCGCGAACGCCGCGGCGCTGGAGGCGGTGGTCGCCGACCTGCGCGCGAAGATCGAACAGCTCGCGCAAGGCGGCGGCCCGGCCGCGCGCGACAAGCACCTGTCGCGCGGCAAGCTGCTGCCGCGCGACCGCATCGCGCAACTGCTCGATCCGGGTGCGCCGTTCCTCGAGCTGTCGCAGCTCGCCGCGAACGGCATGTACAACGACGACGCGCCGGGCGCGGGCGTGATCACCGGCATCGGCCGGATCGCGGGCCGCGAGTGCGTGATCGTGTGCAACGACGCGACGGTCAAGGGCGGCACCTACTACCCGATGACCGTGAAGAAGCACGTGCGCGCGCAGGAAATCGCCGCGGAAAACCGGCTGCCGTGCGTGTATCTCGTCGATTCGGGTGGCGCGAACCTGCCGAACCAGGACGACGTGTTTCCCGATCGCGACCACTTCGGCCGCATCTTCTTCAACCAGGCGACGATGTCCGCCGCGGGGATCGCGCAGATCGCGGTCGTGATGGGCTCGTGCACGGCGGGCGGCGCGTATGTGCCGGCGATGAGCGACGAGTCGATCATCGTGAAGAACCAGGGCACGATTTTCCTCGGCGGCCCGCCGCTCGTGAAGGCCGCGACCGGCGAGGAAGTGAGCGCCGAGGACCTCGGCGGCGGCGACGTGCACACGCGCCTGTCGGGCGTGGCCGACCATCTCGCGCAGAACGACGCGCATGCGCTGTCGATCGCGCGCAATATCGTCGATCACCTCGCGCCGAAGATCGCGTCGCCGGTGGCGCTGCGCGAACCGAAGCCGCCGCGCTACGACGCGAAGAGCCTATACGGCGTGATTCCGGTCGACACGCGCAAGCCGTTCGACGTGCGCGAGGTGATCGCGCGCATCGTCGATGATTCGGAGTTCGACGAATTCAAGGCGCGCTTCGGCACGACGCTCGTCACGGGCTTCGCGCACATCTGGGGCCATCCGGTCGGGATCGTCGCGAACAACGGCATCCTGTTCTCCGAATCGGCCGTGAAGGGCGCGCATTTCATCGAGCTGTGCTGCCAGCGCAAGATTCCGCTCGTGTTCCTGCAGAACATCACGGGCTTCATGGTCGGCCGCAAGTACGAGAACGAAGGCATCGCGCGCCATGGCGCGAAGATGGTGACGGCCGTGTCGAATGCGAAGGTGCCGAAGTTCACGGTGATCATCGGCGGCTCGTTCGGCGCCGGCAACTACGGGATGTGCGGCCGCGCATTCGGGCCGCGTTTCCTGTGGATGTGGCCGAACGCGCGGATCTCGGTGATGGGCGGCGAGCAGGCGGCGTCGGTGCTCGCGACCGTGCGCCGCGACGGCATCGAGGCAAAGGGCGGCGCGTGGTCGGCAGAGGACGAAGAGGCATTCAAGCAGCCGATCCGCGACCAGTACGAGCGCCAGGGGCATCCGTACTACGCGAGTGCGCGCTTGTGGGACGACGGCGTGATCGACCCCGCGCAGACGCGCGACGTGCTGGGCCTCGGCCTCGCCGCGTCGATGAACGCCCCGATCGACGATACGCGCTTCGGCGTGTTCCGCATGTAACGGCCGGGAGGGCTGACCGATGCGATACGAAACGATCAAGGTAAGCGAAGCCGGCCGCGTGGCGACCGTCACGCTCGCGCGGCCCGACGTGCGCAACGCGTTCAACGAGACGACGATCGCCGAGCTGACCACCGCGTTCGAGTGGCTCGACGCGCACGCCGGCGTGCGTGCGATCGTGCTCGCCGCGGAAGGCGCGGCGTTCTGCGCGGGCGCGGACCTGAACTGGATGAAGAAGATGGCCGGTTACTCGGACGACGAGAACCGCGCCGACGCGCGCAAGCTCGCGCGCATGCTCGAGGCGATCCACCGCTGCGGCAAGCCGGTGATCGCGCGCGTGCACGGCGATGCGTATGCGGGCGGCGTGGGTCTCGTCGCGGCGGCCGACATCGCGATCGCCGCCGACGGCGTGAAGTTCTGCCTGTCCGAAGCGCGGCTCGGGCTGATACCCGCGACGATCGCCCCGTACGTCGTGCGGGCGATGGGCGAGCGCGCGGCGCGCCGCTACTTCACGACGGCCGAGGTGTTCGACAGCGCGCGCGCTGCGTCGCTCGGCTTCATTCACGACGCGGTGCCGGCCGATGCGCTCGACGAAATGGTCGCGAAGCTGGCCGCGACGCTCGTCGCGAACGGCCCCGATGCGGTGAAGGCGTGCAAGCGGCTCGTCGCCGACGTGGCCGGCCGGCCGCTCGACGCGACGCTGATCGAGCAGACGGCCGACTGGATCGCGCGCACCCGCGCCGGCGCGGAAGCGCGCGAAGGGATCGCGTCCTTCCTCGAGAAACGCACGCCTTCGTGGCGTGAATGACGGCGTGCCCCTAACTTTCCGGACGACATCGAAGCCATGTTCGACAAGATTCTGATCGCCAACCGCGGTGAAATCGCCTGCCGCGTCGCCGCGACGTGCAAACGTCTCGGGATCGCGAGCGTCGCCGTCTATTCCGACGCGGACGCGAACGCGAAGCACGTCGCCGCATGCGACGAAGCCGTGCACATCGGCGGTGCGGCGGCCGCGGACAGCTACCTGCGCATCGAGCGCATCATCGAGGCCGCGCGCGCGACTGGTGCGCAGGCCATCCACCCGGGCTACGGCTTCCTGTCGGAGAACGAGGATTTCGCGCATGCGTGCGAGGCGGCCGGCATCGCGTTCATCGGGCCGCCGGTCGACGCGATCGCGGCGATGGGCTCGAAGGCTGCCGCCAAGGCGCTGATGCACGCGGCCGCGGTACCGCTCGTGCCCGGCTATCACGGCGACGACCAGGACGCGGCGAACCTGCATCTCGAAGCCGACGAGATCGGCTACCCGGTGCTGCTGAAGGCGAGCGCGGGCGGCGGCGGCAAGGGCATGCGCGTGGTCGAGCGCTCCGAGGACTTCCCGGCGGCGCTCGCGTCGTGCCAGCGCGAGGCCGCGAGCAGCTTCGGCAACGACCGCGTGCTGATCGAGAAATACCTGACGCGCCCGCGTCACGTCGAAGTGCAGGTGTTCGGCGACACGCACGGCAACACCGTCTACCTGTTCGATCGCGACTGTTCGGTGCAGCGTCGTCACCAGAAGGTGCTCGAGGAAGCGCCGGCGCCGGGGCTGCATGAAGACGTGCGCCAGGCGATGGGCGAGGCGGCCGTCGCGGCCGCGCGCGCGGTGAATTACGTCGGTGCGGGCACCGTCGAATTCATCATGACGGGCGAAGCGTTTTATTTCATGGAAATGAACACGCGCCTGCAGGTCGAGCATCCGGTTACCGAGATGGTCACGGGGCTCGATCTCGTCGAATGGCAGCTGCGCGTCGCAGCGGGCGAGCCGCTGCCGCTGAAGCAGGACGAACTGCGCGTGCAGGGTCATGCGATCGAGGCGCGTCTGTATGCGGAGAACCCGGCGCGCGGCTTCCTGCCGTCCACCGGCACGCTGAAGCACCTGCGGCTGCCGGAAGGTGTCGAGTTCGCGATCGGCGCGCCGGTGCGCGTCGACAGCGGCGTGCGCGAGGGCGACGCGATCACGCCGTTCTACGATCCGATGATCGCGAAGCTGATCGTGCACGGCGCGGATCGCGCGGAAGTGCTCGGCCGGATGCTGCGCGCGCTGCGGGCCTGCGAGGTGGTGGGCCTGCACACGAATGCCGCGTTCCTGCAGCGGATCGTCACCTGCCGGCCGTTCGCGCGCGCCGATCTCGACACGGGCCTGATCGAGCGCAACCACGATGCGCTGTTCGCGCCGCAACAGCCGCCGCGCGCGACGCTCGCGCTGGCCTGCGCGGCACTGCTCGCGCGCGAACGCGGCGCGGCTGCACGGGAAGGCGCGTCACCGTGGGGTGCGCTGCCGGACTGGCGGCTGAACGGCGGCTATCGCCGCACGCTCGAATGGCATGCGCCCGATCGCGGAGCGGACGTGACGGTCACCTACGAGGACGACGGCGGCGGCACGCGCCTCGCCACCGGCGACGCGGCCGCGCAACCGTTCGCGTGGACGCGCGGCGCGACGCCGCTCGACTTCGACGTGACGCTCGACGGCGTGCGCAGCAGCGGCCGCGTGTATGCGGACGGCGACAGTTTCCACGTGTTCACGCAGGGTGTCGCCGAGACCTTCGAATGGCGCAACGTGCTCGCGCACGCGGGCGATGCCGAGCATGGCGGCGGCCGCCTCACCGCGCCGATGCCCGGCAAGGTGATCGCGGTGCTGGTCGAGCCGGGCCAGAAGGTCGAGGCCGGCACGCCGCTGATCGTGATGGAGGCGATGAAGATGGAGCATACGATCGGCGCGCCGGGCGCGGGCGTCGTCGCGGAAGTGCTGTACGGCGTCGGCGACCAGGTCGCCGATGGCGCGCAGTTGCTGATGATGGCGGAAGGCTGACCGCGGCGTGTGCCGCGCACGGGCCGGCGTGGCGCCTCGCGGCGCGGCGCCGGCCTCGTCGCATTTCGCATCCGGCCGTCGGCGATGGCGTGCATGGCCAGGCCCGCACGGTGCGGACGACGGCTCTCGGCCGCATCGCGTATGACCATGCCTGACAGTCTGGCGGCCGGCGCTCCGCTAGACTGGCGGATTGCTCACGTGGCCCATTGCCGTGAGCTACACTGCATCCATTCAATCACGCCCCCGCCGACGAGATGAAGTCTCCTGCCCTGAACGGCCTGCGCATCGGTATCACGATCGGCCTGCGCGCCCCCGACGAAAGCCTGTGGATCAACGGCATCAAGCAGAACGCGTTGTTTCTCGCAAAGTTGTTGATGGCGTCGCCGCATGGCTATCGCGTGACGCTGGTCAACACGACCGACGTGGCGCTTACCGACGCGCTGCCTTGGGATCGCCGCGTATACGACACGCGCGCGTTCGCCGACATGAAGGATGCGCTCGACGTGGTGATCGAGCTGGGCGGTCAGATCGACGGCGAGCAGACGGCCTACCTGAAGGCGCGCGGCGCGAAGATCGTCAGCTACTGCTGCGGCTTCGAGTACATCACCTCGATGGAATCGATACTGTTCGGCCGCCGCATGTGGGATTCGCTGTTCATCAACCGCGGCTACGACGAATTGTGGGCCATTCCGCAGATCGCGGAATCGTCGCTGCCGTTCCTGCAGTCGCTGCGCCGTTGCCCGGGGCGCGTCGTGCCGTTCGTGTGGGACCCGATGTGTCTGGAGGCGCGTGCGCAATCGCTGCCGGAGCGTGGCGAATACCGGCCGCGCAGCGAACCGGGCAAGCGGCTGACGGTGATGGAGCCGAACCACAACGTCGTGAAGTTCTGCATGTATCCGATGCTGATCATCGACGAGGCGTATCGCCGCGACCCCGACGCGATCTGCTTCACGCACGTGACGAACGCCGATCGCCTCGCGCACAACAGCCCCGAGTTCGTGACGCTGATGAACTACCTGGACATCGTGCGCGCGGGCAAGGCGAGCTTCGTCGGGCGTTTCGACACGCCGTTGTTCCTGGCCGACATGACCGACATCGTCGTGTCGCATCAATGGGCGAACCCGCTCAACTACTTCTATTTCGACGTGTGCTGGCAGGGTTATCCGCTCGTGCACAACGCGAGCCTCGTGCCGGACCTCGGCTACTACTATCCTGGCAACGACGTGCAGAAGGGCACCGAGGCGCTGCTGCACGCGCTGCATACGCACGACGACGACTGGCAAGGGTATGCGCAGCGGCAGCGCGAGATCCTGCGCCGCTATACGTCGGCGAACCCCGCGCTCGTCGCCGACTACGACGCGCTGCTCGCGAACCTGATCGGCGCGACGGCGGCATAAGGTTGCACGACGCGGCACGCGCCGCTGCCTGCGGGCGCATTCGATCGCGATCGAGGCGGTCGGCTCGATTTCGCCGCCTGCCGTCAACCGGATTGACTCGGGTTAATGTCTGAAGAAATGAGCCGTTAAAAAAGAAACCGCCGAACCGGGGAGATTCGACGGTTTTCGAAGGCACGAATTTGACGGCTCCGAGGGAAGTCCGTCAAAAATAATTTTATAGGTTAACTAGTCGGAAAGATTGTTAAATATCTTTCGATGGATGGTTGCCGTATAATTCGACTTAATTATTGTCGTTCAAATCAGCCGAATTATCATTCAAATATTTTTAATATCGTTTGAAACGGCAAAATTGAATTCTGTGGAGACCGAATGCGTCGTCGCAACGCAATGGCAGCGCGGTTTGCCAGCGGCTGCGAGGAATCCGGCCGTCGGGACCGGGTAGCGTTTCGCTGGCGCGCATTTGTCATATGATATTTCAAACATCCGATTTTTGAAACGAGTCTCGCGATAAATCGGCTCACCCGAAGATGTTCGAGCGGGGTAAATACCCAGTATCGATCGGAGTATCGTCGACGTTTTTGTGTAACCTGTCGCACTGTCGTCGACGTGCACGTGTGGTGTATTTTCCGTATTTGAATATCATTGACAATATCTGATTTGACGGCGCGCCGGAATAAAAAGTACGCTCCCGAAAAGATCGAAAAAGAGGATGGGCCGGGTAGGCGGTGGTGCGCGTCGTGGTCGGCTCGCGCCATATGAATCGAGAGCGCGGGCCGTCATCGGCGGTCCGACATTTGCCGGAGCGCCGGATGAATGCGGTCGAACCTCGCCTGGAGGCGAACAGCGTAGCGAATCGTGACGAGATCGATCTCGTATTCGGCGCGCCTGACGATCACCCCGACCTTGCGTCGGTACGCAGTTTCGTCGAAAGCCGGCTCGGATTCGCGCGCGAGCCGGTTTGCCGCGCCGATTTGTCGGGCGGCGTGCTGTATCACGAATGCCTCGCGCGGCTGCGCTGGGGCGCGCGCGATGTCTTGCCGCCGCTCGCGTTCCTGCCGCGCCTCGAATCGCTCGGGCTGATGCGCTGGTTCGACCGGCTCGTGGTGGGCCGGACGATCGACGCGCTGCGCGCCGATCCGAAGGCCGTGTACGGCTGCAACGTCGCGGCGACGAGCGCGGTCGTGGACGACGCGTGGCTCGCCCTGTTCAGGCGGCTCGAGCGCGAGCCGTCGGTCGCGGCGCGGCTGGTCGTCGAAATCACCGAGACGGGGCCGCTGAACCCCGTCGCGGGCCGGTCGTTCGTGAACCGGTTTCGCCAGGCCGGGTGCCGCGTCGCGATCGACGATTTCGGCGTCGGCTTCAGCGCGCTGAACAACCTGGTGGTCGGCAATCCCGACATCGTGAAGCTCGACAGGTCGGTCCTGTCGCTGATCAAGCGCAACGCGATCGGGCGCTACCAGTTTCGTCGGCTGATCGCGTTCGCGCACGAAAGCGCGCGGCACGTCGTCGTCGAAGGCGTGGAGAACGAGATCGACCGGCAGATCATCCTGGATTCCGGCGTCTCATGGGCGCAGGGCATCCGCTTTACATGGCGGTCACCGGCCGCCGCATGACGCCGCGGCGCGGGCGCGGCGCGCCGGGATCGACAACGAAGAATTGAATAGGGGCGTGGGCATGGCGGCGACGAAGAAGGCCGGGCACGGAACGGGCACGCAGGCGGCCGATGCGCGCGAGCTCGTCGCGATCGCCGAACTGGCCGGGATGCTGGAGCAACTCGGCGCCGACGCGCTTGAAGCGGCCGATGCACCGGTCGACGTCATGCCGTTTCTCGACGGCCTGAGGAACGTCTCGCAACACATTCACCGGATGAAACCGCTCGATGCCGACGGTCGCGAGCGCGCGGCGCGACACTATTTCGCCGGTGTGTTCGCGGGCGCTTGCGGCGACGATTCGGCAATCGCGTGCGGTGTATCGGGCAGCCTGGCGCAACCGGCCGGCGCTGTCGGCCCCGCGGCGGCACGCTGTTTCGCGAGGCTTGCGCGCATCGGCCGGCGGCATGGCCGTGCGTTCGCCGAGCGACGCGGGCAGCGCGTGCCGGCTTGACGCCGGTTCGCGCATCACGTCCTCGTCAGGTTCTCGTCAGGCTCCTCAGGAGTACTACCGGCTGGCGTCGCGCGGCAAGGTCACTCGTCAATCCTTCCCGAAGCCACCCAGCACGAGCGCCAGCGCGCGGTCGACCGCGTCGTCCCAGCGGCCCGGATGCGCGGCGCGCACGATCCGGATGCCCGGGTACAGCGCGGTACGCGAGCCGGTTTCCCAGCGCGCATCGGCTTTCGGGCTCAGCAGCAGGACGGCCGGCACGCCCAGCGCGCCGGCCAGGTGGATGTGCGCGGTGCAGGTGGTGACCACGGCGTCCATCGCGAGCATCAGTGCGGCCAGATCGCTGAAATCGCCGATCGCGTGATGCGGGAACGTGACCGGCAGATCCGACGGCTCGGACTGCGCGGCGATATCGCGGTTGATGCAGTACGCGGCATGGCCGCGCAGCCGCGCGAGCGGCGCGAGGTCGCGCAGGCTGGCCGCGCGCAGGAAGCGCGCATCGCTTTCGTCGCGGCCGCGCCAGTTGAGGCCGATGCGGCGCGTGCCCGGCGCGTTGCCGTCGCGCGCGACGCGTTCGCGCCATGCCGCCGCCCGTTCGGGCGGGCACGACAGGTAGGCGGCCGGCGCACCGGCCGGTGCCGGCGCGTAGCCGAACTGCGCGGCCAGCACCAGGAACGAACACCAGTAGTCGTGAGCGATCTGCGACGTGTCGACCCACGCGCCGTGTGCGGCGACGACGTCGATGCGCGGGAACGTATGGCGCATCAGGTCGGCCAGCGCGGCGGGGACGATGACCGTCACCGCCACGCCGTCGAGCGCGTCGAGCGCATGCAGGTAGCGCGCGTACTGGAGCTGGTCGCCGACCCCGCCATAGCTGATCACGAGCAGCCGCTTGCCGTGCAGCGGCTGGCCGTCGTAGAGCCGTTCCGTCGGCAGCCCGAACCGTGCGGCCGTCAGCACGTTTTCGCTGGCGATGGTCGCGCGCGCGGCTTCGTCGCGCCGGCCGGCACGCAGCAGCAGCGCCGAGCGCGCGAGCTCGACACGCCCGCGCAGCGCGTCGGGCAGCGCGGCCGGTTCGCCGATGCGTTCGAGTGCCGCGAGCCCGGCATCGGGCGCGCCGGCGAAGCCGTAGCACGACGCGAGCTGGAACGCGATCGCGTCGTCGTCGAGGCCCCGGCCGCGCGCGCGCAGCCAGCGGGCGATCGCGTGGCCCCATTCGCAGCGGGATTCGTGGTCGAGCGCGCGGTTCCAGTGCGTTTCGGGCGCGTCGTCGGTCTCGGCTGACACGGCGGCATTCGCGTCATCGTTTGCGCGCGCGGATACGCGGCCGACGGGCTCGCCCGAGATGAACAGGCGTTGCCGGTCCCAGCGCGGGTTCGGCACGCAGAGCATGTTCAGCCCGTCGATCCGGTAGAACGTGTAGTCGAGGCTGGCGAACGTATCGATGATCGGCGCCTCGCCGACTTTCCAGTATTCGATCCAGCACCACGGCAGATGCGTTTCGATCAGCCGGCGTGCGCCGCGCAGCGCGTCGATCTCCATCCCTTCGATGTCGAGCTTCAGGAAATCCAGCCGCGGCAGGCCGAGCGAATCGAGCCTGACGACCGGCGTCGGCGTGCCGCCCGCCGCTTGCTCGTCGACGAGCGACACCGTGCCGAAATCGGCATCCTGCCCATAGTCGATGTCGGGCACCTTCATCGTGCCGTTGGCGCTGGCGAGTCCCATGTTCAGCAGATGGAGGTTGTCGAGCTCGTTGAGCGCGACGGTGCCGCCGAGCGCATGGAACAGCGTGCGCTGCGGCTCGAACGCATACACGCGGCCGCCGCGCGCGCGCAGCCGGTGCGCGATCGGCACGCACACGAGCCCTGCATTCGCGCCGCCGTCCACCGCGATCGCGCCGTCGGGCAACTGGTCGATCACCTGCAGGATCGTGTCGAGCTCGGCCTGGATATGCGGCCGGCCTGTCTTGATCAGCGCCTCGGCCTGCAGCGCGCAGTGCCGGTTGATAACGAACGGGCCGTGGATCGAATCGATCACGACGAAATTGCGGACGGTCTGATTCATGGGCGGGAGCGCGTGCGAAGGAGGTCAGCCGAGCGTGCGTCCGGCGAACAGGCGCTGGATCTGCCCGGAATACGCGCGGACGTTGTGGTCGGCGAGCGTGTCGACCTGCTGCAGGCAGCGGCGGGCCGCTGCCGCGTAGTCGTCGAGCCGCGCGTCGTGCGTCTGCGCGGCGGTCGCGATCGCGCGCGCCGCGTCGAAGATCTCGAAGTCCGGATAGTAATAACCAACGTCGCGCAGGAACGGCGAGTTGTGCACGAGCGGGTAGTTGCCGTACAGCGCGTCGTACAGCAGGTAGTTCAGGCCGTTTTCCCAGTGGTGCGACACGACGATGTCGGTGTGATGCGCGGCCCACGCGACGAACGGCGCGCGCACGTCGGCCGTCGCCTTGCCGTCGCGCACCATCTCGAGCCCGAGCGCGAGATGCTTGAAGGCGACGTTTTCCTTCTTGTCGAACGTGTTGGTCATATACACGTGTTCGACGAGCTCAGGATGCTCGACGTAGCACGCGTTCGCGGCCAGCATCGGCACGATCGAACTCTTCACGACGTTCAGGTTCGGCTCGAAGAACGCTATGCGCTTGGCCGGACCGTGGTTGCGGTAGCCGAAGCGCGCCTTCAGCTCGGGGTCGGCGTCGAGGCTGCGCTCGATGAAGTACGGCGACCAGATGTGCGGCAGCTCGATCACCGGCGCGCGATACACGGCCTGGAAGTAGGCCGCGCACGTGTGCATGTGCTGCGGGTTGGTCCAGATCTCGTCGAACTGCACGCGGTTCGGGTTCGGCCGCCAGTTGTTCTTCTCGAAGTTGATCGTCTCGACCGCGATCACGTAGTCGTTGCCGAAGCGGTACGACACGCACTTGCCGCCGCGCTGGCGCACCGCGTCCGTGTGCGACGGGTCGACGAACGCGTTCATCTCGATCAGCAGGTCGGTCTGGTGGACGATCGCCGACAGCGGGCGCAGCGCGTCGCCGAACGCGTCCATCATCAGCGCCTGCGGGTAGTCGGTGATGCCGTCGTCGTGCGCGAGCCACACTTCGCCGATCAGCGGCGAGCGCTTCAGCAGCATGTACAGATAGACGCAATGCTGGTTCGCGCCGTTGTACCAGATCGACTGCGTCGCGTCGCGCTGCACGTTCATCGTAATCGCGACATTGATTTTCATCGGCGGCTCCGGGCGGACGGTGCGCGTCAAGCGTCGCGATAGAGCGACGCGATCGCGTCGGAATACGCGGCGACGTTGTCGGGGTTGTAGATGCTGACCGAGTCGAGCACGTGCTTCGATTGCTCGCGGTATGCATCCAGATTCGTGTCGTGTTCGGCAAATGCCCGCAGCAGCGCGCGGCCGCCGGCCTGGCAGTCGAAATCCGGATAGAAATACCCGGCCTTGCCGAGGAACGGCGAGTTGTGGATCAGCGGATAGTCGCCGTACAGCAGTTCGTAGTACAGGTAGTTCTGCGCGTTTTCCCACGTGTGCGACACCACCGCGTCGCCGTAGGCGGCCATGAACTCGTACACCGCGTAGCGGCTTTCGAACGTCGTGATCCCGTGGTTCACGATGTCGAGACTCTTCGCGAAATGAACGAACGTCGTATGTTCCTTCAGGTGCAGCGTATTGCACACGCGCACGAATTCGACGAAATCGGGCTTCGCGCGATACGCCTCCTCGGTCACCAGCATCGGGATGATGCTCGTCTTCACCATGCAGATGTTCGGCTCGAACATCGTCACGCGCCAGCGTGGCTTGCCGGGCTGATAGCCGAACGACAAACCGGCGCCGAGCGTCGCGCGTGCCTTGTCGAACAGCATCGGATGCCAGATGTGCGGGACGATCGTCACCGGCGCGCGCAGGCCCGTCTGGTAATAATGCAGGCACGAGCGCTCGAATTCCGGAATCGTCCAGACCGCGTCGTACGGCGCGCCCGAGAACAGGAAGCCCGACGGCTTGTCGAACATCGCGCGTTCGATGTCGATCACGTAGTCGTTGCCGACCCGCATCGTGACGACCTTGCCGCCGCGCTCGCGGAACGCGCGCAGGTAGTCGGCGCCGAACTGCGCGCTCATTTCGATCAGCACGTCGCAGCGCTCGAGCGCTTCGTCCATCGACAGCAGCGGCACGTCCCATTCGCCGAGCATCATCTGCGGATCGGCGAGCTGTTCGCCGCCGTTCACCATCACGGCTTCAGCGACGAGCGGCGACTGGCGCAGCAGCAGGATCAGCAGCAGGCAGTTCTGGAAGATGCCGTTTTCCCACAGCGACTGGCCGGCGCCGCGCACGAACAGCGACACGCCGACGACGAGACGCTTGCCCTCGCCGGGCGCTTGACGGGCATTGGAGTCCGACATGCGTATTCTCCGGTTCAGGCGACCAGACGCGAGACGAACGCGTCGAGGTTCGCAGGGTTGTCGATCGAGACCGACCGCAGCAGCCGGTCGGCCTTCGCGCGGTAGTCGTCGAGCTGCTCGTCGTGATGCAGCCAGGCATCGAGCAGCACGCGGCCGCCCGCGGCGGAATCGAAGTCCGGGTAGTAGTAGCCTGCGTCGCCGATCAGCGTCGAGTTGTGGATCAGCGGATAGCCGCCGTACAGCACGTCGTAGTACAGATAGTTCTGCGCGTTTTCCCAGTGGTGGGACACGACGGCGTCCGCGTGGCGCGCCATGAAGCCCGGCAGGTCGATGCGCGGCTCGAACGTCGCCTTGTGCTGGCGCACGAGGTCGAGGCTGTTCGCGAAGTGCACGAAGGTCGGATGGGCCTTCATGTGCATCGAGTTGACGACGAACAGATGCTGCACGGCGTCCGGATGTGCACGGTAGAGCTCGTCGCACGCAAGCATCGGGTAGTGGCAGGACTTCACGACCGAGATGTTCGGCTCGAGCGTGGCGAGATTCCACGGGCGACGGCCGGGCCGATAGCCGAACGTCAGGCCTTCGCTCGCCAGCGTGGCGATGCGGCGATCGAGGAAGTACGGCGACCAGATATGCGGCATCAGGTGCACCGGCGCGCGCAACAGGGTTTGCAGCATCGGTGCGCCGGTCTTCTCGTACTGCGGCAGCAGCCATACTTCGTCGAACGGCGTGTCGTTGAAGATGTGTCCCGACGGCTTGCCGAAGATCGGTGTTTCACCCAGGCCGGCGTAGACGTGTCCGCAGAAGAAGGCGACGAGTTTCTTGCCGAGCGCCTTCATGTGCCTGCGCCATTCGAGCGGCAATTGCGCGCCCATCTCGATCACGACGTCGAGGTCGTGCGTGACGTCGGAAGGCTTCACGAGCGGCACGTCGAGGCCGTCGAGATCGAGCCCGGCCGGAAACGCGTTGGCGTCGCCGCCGTTCAGGAAATAGACGGGGCCGACGCGATCGGAGCGCTTGAGCATCATCGCGAGGAACGCGATGTTCTGGTGAATGCCGTTTTCCCAGATCGCCTGGCCGTCCCGCGCAAACAGCGAGATGCCGACGGCCGGCCGTTGCTTGCGGGTGCCGCCCGAGGCGGCTTGATTGATGTCCGTCACCGGTTGGTTTCCTCTGCGGCGTCGTGCGTTCGACCGTGGCCGCGAAACGGCGCGCCGTGGATTGTCGTGGTTGTGTTCGCGCCGGCGCGCGCCGGAATATGCGTCGAGCGGCGCGGATCGCGGGGCGGCCGCCGGATTCCGGTGTGTCGTCGGGCGGGTCACGGCGCGCGACGCGGGCGGAACGCCTCGGCAGCTGTCTGCGGCGATTGTGGCACGGAAGGCGCCGTTTTGTGGAGGGGGCCTGACGAACTTTGACATAGCCGCCCGCGCGGGAGCCGGGGCCCCGGCGAAGCGGGGTCGGTGCGGTCGGGCGGGGTGGCCGGCGGGGCGGCTGCGCGTTGCCGGTCAAGGCCGTCGCGTGCGGGCGCGGGGTGCGCCGGGGCCGCGACGGCCGGCTGCTCAGCGCTGCAGCGAGATCTCGACGCGGCGGTTGCTCGCGCGGCCTTCGGCCGTCGCGTTGGACGCGACCGGATCGGCACTGCCGCGGCCCGTGACCGACACGGCCTGCGCTTTCAGTCCGTGTGCCTTCAGGTAGCTTGCGACGGTTTCCGCGCGGCGCTTCGACAGCGCGAGATTGGCGGCGTCGTTGCCGACCGAATCCGTATGGCCGGTGACCGTCACCTGCGTGTACGTGCGGTCTTCGCGTTCGTTCAGCAACTTGTCGAGCGACGCGCGCGCGGCCGGCGTGAGCGTGGCCAGGCCCGTCGCGAACAGCGCGTCGCCCCCGAGGTTGACGTGTTCGACCGCGGCCGGCGCGGGGGCCGGCTCGGCCGCCGACGCAGCTTGGGCCGGCGCGGCGCCGCACTGGAACACCAGCGTCGCGGGATCGGAATTGTCGCGCAGCGCGCGGGCCGAGTCGACGGTGCGCACCGGCTGGTCACCGCAGATCTTGCGGGCGGCCTTCATGCAGGTCTGCGGGCCCGACAGCAGGCCGTGGCAGTCCACCTGGAAGGTGCGCACGCCGTCGCGCGGCTGCAGTTCGGAGGCGCTGAAGGTCGGGCCGGATGCGGTCGAGCACGCGGCGAGGGCCAGCGCGGAAAGCGCGAGCGCAAGAGCGAGTTTGTTCACGGTTACGTCCTCAATACTTGGGTTGACTGAAGCCCGCCGCGCATTGCGTGGCGGGCTCGTCCTGCCGTCGGGGCCGCCCGGCGCCGCCGGCTCGCGAGCCGGCGGCGTGGCGGCGCGACGGGGTTACTTCCACTGGTACAGCATGCCGGCGCCGATCACCTTCTGACCGCCGCTGAAGCCGCCGTTGATCGACGCCTTCAGGTTCTCCGTGATGCGCGCCTGCATGTTGACCGCCATCGCCTTCTGGCCGAGGAAGGTCGACGTGCCGATACCCATCCCGAAGTTGGCGTCGCGATCGAGCTGCGGGATCGACGCCATCGCGCCGACGGCCGCGATACCCTGCTTCGCCATCTGGTCGGTCTGCTGCAGTTGCGAACCCAGCGCGTTGATCTGCCCTTGCTGGCCCGACAGCGCGGTCGACAGCGTCGTCTGCACCTGCGTCAGCTGGTTCACGTTCACCGCGTCGGTGCCTTGCGTACCCGGCGCGACGTTCGTGATCTGGCGCTGCTGCGTGTCGCTGCCGACCGACACCACGTTCGAGCGACCGCCGTCGTTCGAATTCGCGCCGATCGCCACCGAGTTCGAGCCGGCGGTGACGGTCGGCCGGTCGGTGCCGGTGCCGTTCATGTCGGCCGCGATGGCGGTGTTGTTCGTCGCACGCGTCGTGTTGTTGTTGATCGTGGTCGACAGTTGGTTCACCTGATCGCCGAGGTTCGTCACGCCGGTCGACAGCGAAGCCACCGTGCTGTTCGTCGTGCTCAAACCGGTCGACAGCGAGCCGATGCCGGTCGAAGTCGACGTCGACAGCGACGTCAGGTTGCTGTTCGTCGAGCTGAGGCCCGTCGACAGCGAGTTGATCGCCGTCGAGGTCGACGTGGACAGCGACGTGAGGTTGCTGTTG